>NZ_JAKKRV010000011.1:0-187633 GCF_025653985.1 Shewanella sp. SM69 | reverse complement strand
GTTGATGGTTCAATGCCTGTTGTGGCTAGTTGGTTTACACGCACAGCAACAGGGCTGGGATAAGCATTTTCAGGCCAATACCATTGGGCATCGAACGGTACTCTCAACGATTCGCTTGGGATTGGAGGTACTCAGGCGGCCTGATTATCAAATCACGGAGAAAGAATTGCTGGCGGCCTGGGTATTATTCGCCAATCAGTTGCTCAAATATGGCTATGCTATGGCTGATTTATGAGGGGATCCTTCAGCGCGTAGCCCCAACCGTTATTAGTGGTGGCTGTGTGGTCTAAAAAGTCATTATTGGCTGTGTTAATGAAGAATTGCGCGGTGGCCGAGTGAGGCGCATCGGTGCGAGCCATAGCGATTGTGCCTATGGTGTTACTTAGGCCTTTGTTGGCTTCGTTAACGATAGGCTCGTGGGTCGGTTTTTCCTTCATTTTTGCGGTAAACCCGCCGCCTTGGATCATAAAGCCTTTGATTACTCGGTGAAAAATAGTGTGTTCAAAGAAGCCTTCTTCACAATAGCGAACAAAGTTTTTTGAACTGACAGGCGCATGTTCAAAATCGAGTTCTATAGTGATGTCGCCTAGATTTGTGCTAAATGTAATCATGCTAATATCTTCTATCTTAATGAGTTTTTATATCTAATAAGTCACGACTTGTACTGAGTCATTACTTAGTTTTAGGGCCGCTATTCCACGGATTAAAGGGCGCGCTGCGACCCGTTGTATCGTTACCATTGTCAGTCTGAATAGATTGCGGCCGTGTTACATTGGCTTTAACCTCTGGCTTTGATTTTGCGCTGCGATGCTTTTTCGCATGGGCGGTTTCAAAGGAGCCTTCCTTCGCGGGGCGCGAGGATCTGGCCTCAGGTGCCCGAGTTTTAAAGGTTTTTGGCGTAGTATTTTTGGGCACAAAATCGAGAATAGACACAGGCACTTCTTTGTTCGGCACAAAGCCTTCAATTTCTTTACGCACTATGAGGTGACCTAGACGGCGCTCGATAGCACATAGATTCCTAAAATCATCTTTAGAAACAAAGGAGATGGCTTCGCCGCAGGCGCCAGCACGACCGGTTCGGCCAATACGGTGAATATAATCATCGGCTTCATCGGGCAAATCATAATTGACCACACGGGTGAGGGCGTCGATATCGATACCGCGGGAAGCAACGCCAGTCGCGACTAAAAAGCGTAGTTTGCCAGATTTGAAATCCACTAATAATTGCTCGCGTACCGCTTGGCTGCGACCGCTGTGAATGGCTTCGGCGGCAATGCCACGTTTTTCGAGTTGGCTAACCAGTTTGGCGGCGCCTTGTTTCGTCTGGATAAAGATCAGTGCCTGTTCCCACGCTTGCTCAGTGATGAGTTTGCTTAACAGGGCCGACTTTTTATCTTTATCGACAGTGATCAACCATTGGTCGATTTGTGGTGCGTTTGCGCTGTCGCGGGCAATTTCAATTTCGACAGGGTTTTCAACCGCTGTTTTCGCTAAAAAGCGCACTTGCTTAGATAAGGTTGCCGAAAACAACAGATTTTGGCGTTCTGTTGGCAGACGTTCGATAATCTTATTGATGTCTTCGATAAATCCCATATCGAGCATTCTATCGGCTTCATCTAGGACTAATATCGAGATTTCATCGAAATGAATCGCTCTTTGGGTGTACATATCGAGCAATCTACCGGGTGTTGCCACCAGAATATCGACGCCTTCAATAAGACGTTGTTTCTGCGGTGCGGCATCCATGCCACCATACATGGCCATAGACGTCAGCGGCAGGTATTTTGCGTACTTGGCAATATTATCTTCTACCTGAACGGCCAATTCACGGGTTGGCGTTAAGATTAATGCACGAACGCGTTTAGCACGGATTTTCGGCATGTCGGCGAACATTTGCAGTATTGGCAACACAAAACTGGCGGTTTTACCTGTACCTGTTTGCGCGCCAGCAAGCAGGTTTTTGCCTTTCAAGATCACCGGAATGGCTTTTTCTTGGATCGGAGTAGGTTGTGAATAGCCGAGCTCAGTGATGGCTCTTAAAATCGGATCGCTTAATCCAAGTTTGGAAAATGGCATTGAATGTCTCAGGTAAAGGGTCAGGTCAATAATGTATAAGCAAACTGTTACGCTAAAGCATGAACAGTGGAGCAGGGCGATATTATAGCAGGAGGTGAAACAGAATAGGCGATTATCATTATTTGTGTGTGTGATTGGTAAAGAGGGGCTTATACGTCGAATAGGCGAATGATAGGCGGTAAAATATTGAGAACTTACAATTTTGTAACCGCGCATGTATTCATGGCTAACATAGCTGCAATTATTGGGGCAATATGATTAACTGAGGTAATTTTTATATGCCTGATAAATCTTAACAAAGGACCAATAATAATGAAAAAAAACGCTATTTCCCTTGCGATAGTGCTATCGCTGGCCAGCCTTGCTGGCTGTCAATCCCATACGAGTCAAACCGCGCCCGTGGTCGCACCTGAAGTTAAAGCCCACTCATTTGAGCAATTTTCAGCATCCTTTATTGATTCATTGTGGGAATTGTCACCGACTTGGGCCTTATACAGTGGCAAGCATGTTAACGATGGTTACCTTGAAATCCCCGATGCAGCAGGTCGAGCAAAGACCTTAGCGTTTGTGAAAGTTCAGCAAGCGCAGTTGACTCAGTTCGAGCAAAAGTCGCTAACGCCGAATGAACTGATTGATTACCATCTGATCGACAATTTACTCGGTAGCATGGCATGGGAAATTGACAGTTTTAAATCCTGGCAGTGGGATCCTTCAAGCTACAACGTATCGGGCGGTTTTGCCCAAATCATCAATGAAAATTTCGCTCCATTAGATGACAGATTACGTTCGGTATTAGCGCGTTTAGAAAATGTGCCAGCTTATTATGCTGCCGCGCAGGCGAACATTAGCAAACCAACATTGGAGCACACTGAGTTAGCAGTGCTGCAGAATCAAGGTGCATTTTCGGTTTTTTCCGATGACTTATTAAAACAGGTCGCGGACTCTGGTTTGACTGATGCGGAAAAAGCGTTATTTAAAACGCGTTTCGATACGGCAACTGCCGCGATTAACGGCCATATCGCTTGGTTAGACAAATTAGTGGTTCAACTTAAAAAAGATGGGGCACGTAGTTTTAGAATTGGCGAGGCGTTATATGAGCAAAAATTTGCCTTTGATATCCAAGCGGGGATGACGGCGAAACAGCTATATCAAAAAGCCGTAGCCGATAAAGATCGTGTTCAAGGAGAAATGGCTAAAATTACCGATAAGTTATGGCCTAAATATTTTACTACGCCAAAGCCTGCTGACAGTAAGTTCGCCATTCGCCAATTAATCGATAAATTATCGACTCAGCATGTTCAGCGCGATGAATTCGTGAATGAAGTGCGTAAGCAAATTCCAGAGCTGATTGAATTTGTAAATAAGAAAAAACTAGTCACATTGGATCCTAAAAAGCCACTCGTTGTCCGTGAAACGCCCGAATATATGCGTGGTTATGCCGGTGCATCAATTAGTGCGCCTGGACCCTATGAGAAGTCAGGCAATACTTATTATAACGTGACGCCACTCGATGGCATGAGTGATGAGTCTGCCGAGAGTTACTTACGTGAATATAATCACTGGATCCTGCAAATCCTCAATATTCATGAAGCCATCCCAGGGCACTACACTCAACTCGTTTACTCTAATCAATCTCCGAGTTTAGTGAAAAGTTTATTTGGTAATGGTGCTATGGTCGAAGGTTGGGCGGTTTATACCGAGCGTATGATGTTAGAAGAAGGCTATGGCAATTTTGAGCCTGAAATGTGGTTGATGTACTACAAGTGGAATTTACGTGTTATCTCTAACACTATTTTAGATTACAGTATTCATGTGAAAGGCATGACCGAAGACCAAGCTATTGCCCTGATGATGAATGAAGCCTTCCAACAGCAAGCTGAAGCTGAAGGCAAGTGGCGCCGTGCGACACTTAGTCAAGTGCAACTGACGAGTTACTATTCAGGTTATAGAGAAATCTATGATTTCCGTGAAGAATACAAAAAATCGAAAGGTAAAGATTTTGACCTTAAAACTTTCCACGAAACATTCTTGAGTTATGGTAGTGCACCAGTGAAATATATTCGCCAATTAATGCAGAGCAAATAAGTTCGTATATTGATATAAATCAGCAGAGCTCAGGCTCTGCTTTTTTATGCAAAATCGCTAGACAGGGATAGTGTGAGCTTAACATAAGTTGGCATTGTTACTTATGAAATGAAATCGTTAATACTGTGCGAATAATGGGAAAAATAAAATTCTGCCATATAACCGAAAAAATATATATTTCGTTATATGGCATATGCAGATGTTAATCAAACAATTTAACTGCGTGGTGATAGAGCACAATGGCGATAAACTTACTTCTTAGATTTAGATGATGCCATCAGCGCTAATACTTCATCGTAAGAAATGTTAAATTCTCTCGACAAGTTAATGATTTTTGTTTTGTAGGTTTGAATATTCTCTTGCTGAGCTAATTGATGTTTCTTTTCTTCAACTAACTCATTAACGGTTTCTTGTAATATCAATAATCGACGTAAACTATAGTCGAGAGATTTAATATATTTACCCATTTGTTGCTTGTTACGTGCTTGCTCAAGATCCGTTGAGACTTTCTTATCATATCCATACTCATCAAGAGCTGCGATTGCGCTCTGTAAATCAAGATCAGTTGTCATTTGGTTTTCGCTTTATAACAAAGAGGTGTGGGAACAAATGTATGAAACTTTAAAGAGTGTCATAGGACGTTAACTATCGCAGATTATAATGCTTATGCCAATATACACCAAGCCTTTGCACGTTAAAATGAAATAAAAAATTCCGCTGATTTTTGCTTTGACCTTGTCGGGGTCTACAATTATGAGTAGTCTAAAGTTATAGACTATCATGGAGATTCAAATGCTTGATCTACTACCAGATTTATTCGACCACTATTCGTCTAAATTACAGTTACTTCCCCTTGCATTTAAACCCTTTGGTGGTAAACGGCTCTTCTGGGGCGAGATAGTCACAGTAAAGTGCTTCGAGGATAATTCAAAGGTAAAAGAGATACTTGCACAGGATGGGCATGGAAAAGTGCTCGTTGTCGATGGCGGCGGTTCTCTGCGCCGCGCATTGTTAGGTGACCTCATAGCGCAGAGCGCCTTAGATAATGGTTGGCAAGGGATAGTGATTAATGGTTGTGTTCGCGATGTGGCGAGATTAAATACTTTCAGCTTAGGTGTCTTTGCCTTAGGGGCTATGCCGATAAAAACCGAAAAGTTAGGTCAAGGCCAAATTAATGTGGCTGTCGATATGGGGGGCGTGACGGTTAAGCCCGGTATGATGCTCTATGCCGATGAAAATGGTATTGCAGTAAGTGATGAAATGTTGAACTTTGCATTTTTAAATTAACATTTCTAAATGCATTAGTTGCTGTAAATTCAAGTTGTTTTTGATAAGGATATTTATATGAAATTCATTAAGTGGCTCTTAGCCTTAATGGTGACGCTCATTCTTTTAGTCACCGTTTATCTCACCGTCTTTTTCGACCCTAATGATTTTAAACCTGAAATAGTCGATGCCGTAAAAAAACAAACGGGTCGTGAATTAGTCATTACTGACGATTTATCTTGGACATTTTTCCCTGTCATAGGTATTAATTTAGGGGGGGTGTCTTTATCTAACCCTGAAGGTTTTACGCCTAAGGCTATGTTAGAAGTCAAAAAAGCCGTTGCTGAAGTGGCGCTCATGCCGTTGTTTAGTCAGAAAATTGAAATTGCAGAATTGAGTCTCGATGGCGCAACGATCAATTTAGTCACCCGTAAAAATGGCACTAGCAGTTTCGATGGGTTGAGTGGCGATAATCGCCCAAAAACTGCGTCTCCAGCTGCCGCCGAATCCTCATCGAATGCCAAACTTAACGACATTAATATTGGTGGCATTTCTATCACCAATACCCAAATTAATATGATTGACGAAGCTAATAAGCAGACTCAAGTCTTTACCTTAAGTAGCTTCACCCTAGGTGAGTTCTCCTTAGATAAATTTGCGCCTATCGCCTTTGAATTCAGTGCAACTATGCCGGATATGACGATAAGTAGCGAAGCTAAAGGTGAACTAAAACTCAGTCGAGACTTTAAACAACTCGTTATCAATGGGCTGAAAATTGATACTGTGGTGGAAGGTGAGAGTATTCCGAACAAGAAACTCGAAACATCTGTCAGCTTAGCGACTCAAATTGCCCTTGATAAACAGCAATTGTCCGTCGATATTGCGCAGCTCACCGCGGCGAGCATTACCGCTGCGGGTAAAGTGGGTGTTAATTATGGTACGAAAATCCCACAAATTAATGCTGATTTTCAAGTTGGCGATATTGATTTAGATACACTGTTACCTAAAACAGAGGCCACCGCCACCGCTGAACAAGCGCCAGCAGCAAACACTCAGGCAGTTGAGCCTGATCTCTCAGCCCTTAAGCAGCTTGATGTAAAACTCAAGTTGACTGTTAAGTCTATTAAGGTCGCGAATCTGTCGACTCAAAATTGGTTAATGGATGTGGGCATTAAAAATGGCGTGTTAGATCTGACGAAATTGAATGCGGATTTATATCAAGGTCAGTTGCTGGTGAGCGCTCAGGTTGATGCTCGTCAAGCAGTGGCGAGTTATCAATTTGATAAAAAAGTGACGGGCGTACAAATTCGTCCTTTGCTGAAAGATGCGGCGGATGTGGATTTATTGGCCGGTACAGCCAACTTTGATGTGAAGGGGAAAGGTAAGAGTTTGATCCCTGAGCAGTTAAAGAAAAACCTGTTAGCGAATGGTCATTTTGATATTAATGACGGTGCTCTGTACGGGGTAAATATTCCACAGATGATCCGCAGCGCACAAGCTAAGTTAAAGGGCGACTTATCGCCAGAAACGAAGGCGGAGCGCAAAACTGACTTCTCGAGTCTGACGGGCAGTTTCTCGTTGGATAATGGCGTTGCCACGAATCCAGATCTTGCCTTGTCTTCGCCTTTACTGCGTTTGGATGGTAAAGGCACTGCGAATTTATTGACTGAAGCCTTGGACTACAGACTAACCGCTAGCTTAGTGAATTCATTGAAGGGTCAGGGCGGTAGCGACAAAGATGCGCTGGCAGGAGTTGATATTCCGTTGGCCATTACAGGCACTTTCCAAAAACCTGAATATGCTTTGGATACTAAAGCCTTACTGAATAACCAGCTTAAGGAAGAAACCGACAAAGCTAAGGAAAAATTAAAAGACTCCTTATTGAAAAAACTAGGCGGTTTCTAATGGTTGTTTCTACGCGTTACGCATTACTTGTTTGCGCGAGTGCTTTTGTCGGCGGGCAACTTGTTGGGTGCTCGGCGCCCGAAGCCGCTGACACGAGTCAGTCAACCAAGGGTGATACTACAACAGCCGCGGCCGTTCAGCCTGAGATTATTCGCGCTGCCGATCTGGCGCTCGATGTTTCTGGGCTTAAAAGCACTCCGACATTAAAGGCTGAACCTGTGATGGCAGAAAAGACACAAGGCCTGCTTCGCGGCGAATTAACTCTAGAACCTTTTATCGATTTTAAGCAGTCGGTTAAGGCGACATTGACTGTGACAAATCCACAAACCTATGCTGTCGGCCTACGTTATAACTCTGGGATGACGGCGGATTTGTGGTTGGTAACGCAAGAGGGCAAACGTCTGTGGGCTTGGTCGGATGATATGATGTTTACCCAAGCATTACGTGATAGCCAATTGGCGGCAGGGAAAGTGATCACGACTTCATTTAGTATTCCGCCCAAAGCATTTGCAGGAATACCTGCAAATGGTGCTCGCTTAGAAGCGCATTTTGCTGCTAAAGCGTTAGAGTCTGATGCCGTTGTTATGGCGCCCGTTGTCTTATTACTGACGATGGAATAACGTCGCCTCTCATAATAGAGAAAGCCCGTAATAGAAAAAGGCAGCAATCCGATAAGGTTGCTGCCTTTTTGTTATCTATGGCTCAATTTTGCTTAGGATTTATAGCACTAATCCGTTCGAACTATGTGCTAGTTTAGTCCTTACGCACTCAACTTAGTTTCATCAACCACTAATTTGATCACTTGGCCTGGTTGTAAATACTGTGATTGCGCTAGGCTATTCCACTCGAGTAGCTCGGCAACAGTTACGTTAAATTTATTGGCGATACGGGCAAGTGAATCACCGGATTTTACCTTGTAACTAACAGTACGAATTTGCGCGGTTTGCTCAAGCTCCTTTGGTGCTAAGATCACTAACTTCTGACCGTTTTGTAGCTTGCTATTCTTAGCCAATTTGTTCCAAGTGCTGAGTTGTTTCACCGTCACTTTATGGGCTTGGGCTATTTCTGAGAGTGTGTCTCCTGACTTAACCTGATAAGCAATTTTTGTTGATTCAACTGCAGCATGTGATTTTTTCGGCAATTGCTGCTTAGTTGACAGGGCATAAAGCTGCTTGTCTTGCGCATCGACAGGAATAATCAAATGCTTGCCTGCGACGATCGTGTTGCTTTTCATGCCGTTGGCGGTGCGAATAGCGGCAACGGTCGTATGGTGCTGCGTAGCAATCTTGCCAATGCTATCGCCAGATTTGATCGTGTAACGTAACCAGCTGATCCTATCTTCGGTTTCTGTTTCAGCGAGCGCTTTTTTAAATTCTTCCGATTTATCAATTGGTAGCACTAAGGTGTGCGGACCAAGTGGCGATGTAGCCCAGCGGTTATAACCTGGGTTGAGTTTTTGTAACTCAAGCGTGGTCATATTGGCAAAACCTGCCGCCATGGCTAAATCAATTTGGCTATCAATATCAACCACTTCAATTGTCGGATTGTTGTCAATTGGCGCTAAAGAAATACCATATTCATCAGCGTGTTTAATGACTTCTGCCAGTGCGAGCAGTTGCGGCACATAGCGTTCTGTCTCTCTGGGCAAATCCAATGACCAAAAATCCGTTTTTAAGCCTTTTTTCTCGTTACGTTTGATTGCATTGAGCACCCGTGATTCACCCGAGTTATAGGCAGCAATAGCATAAAGCCAATTGTTATTGGTTTTATCGTAGAGGTATTCCAGCATATCGAGCGCCGCAGTCGTTGATGCGGGGACATCACGACGACCGTCATACCACCAGTTCATTTCTAAACCGAAATGACTGGCCATAGGTGTGGTAAATTGCCACAGACCCGATGCCGCGCCAGTCGATGATGCGGAAGGATCAAAGGCGCTTTCAATTATGGGTAACAAAGCTATCTCTATAGGAAGATGACGCTTTTCAAGTTCTTCTACAATCATGTACATATAAGGTGCAGCACGTTCCGAGATGATCGCCAGATGCTGTGGATTTTTGATGTACCAATCACGGTATTGATTCACCAATTTTTGATCTGGAACCGGTAACTGCATGCCTTGACGAATTCGCTCCCACACATCGGTAATTTGCGCCGATGGAGCCTCGGTTGCGAGGTAATATTCTGGGACTGTATTTTCGGTTGTGACGGCTTCAACTTCTGTTTGGTTAACGCCATGGTTGTCTAATGTTTGACAGCCTGTGAGTAGGGCAAATCCCCCTACAACAACATAAAGTGATACTCTCATTGAAAACGGTAGTCCTCTGTTAGTGCATCGCTTTTCTTTATAGTAACAGTATGTTTTATATGAAGATAAAGACGACGCAGCGCGCAAAGTTTTCACGCAAAACGAGCCATTCTATGGGATCTTTTCGATCTTGTCCCTTAATTATCGTACATAATGTAAGGCCATTTTTGACTTACATCATCAAAAATGAGAAAAACTGTTTGAATTTCAATCTATAATATTGCTTTTGTGATCAAAAATTATCTTTCCACTGTCTGAGTAAGGTAAAACCGCTGAGTTCGTCTAAATTTGCGTGATTTAGACCGCTAAAATGCTGTTTTATGTTATCGACAATTTCAGTGTCGCTAGGGCGTAAAAAAGGATTGATGGCACGCTCTAAAGCGATGGTGGAGGGAACAGTCGCTTTGTCTTGGCGACGTAACTGCATCGCGCGTTCGTTATAGTCTTGGAGCTCGCGATTGTTGGGATTGACCGCGAGGGCAAATTTGAGGTTTGAAAGTGTGTACTCATGGGCACAATAAACCCGAGTGTCGGCGGGAAGCTGGGCAAGTTGCTGTAGTGAGTTGTGCATTTGCGCTGGCGTGCCTTCAAATAAGCGTCCGCAGCCGCCGCTAAACAGGGTGTCACCGCAAAATAAGGCATCTTCAACAACGTAGGCTATATGTCCTGCTGTGTGGCCTGGTACATCTAAAACTTGCAGCTCAGCGCTGAGATACTCCAGTGTGAATTTGGGCTTGGCTTTTGCGTGTAGTGGATGTGTGATGCCTTCGATCTTCTCATTATCTGGGCCATAAACTGTGAGTCGGTCTTGACTGTAGGCTTGAAGTTCAGCGACGCCACCCGTATGGTCATTGTGGTGGTGGGTCAGTAAAATGCCCGCTAGCGTGAGTTGATTGACCTCTAGATAGTCAATAACCACACTCGCATCGCCGGGATCGACGACATAAACCTGAGTATGGGGCTGTTGTTGTAACACCCAGATATAATTGTCATTAAAGGCTTTGATCGCTGTTATAGTGAGCATAGAACCGCCTATGTCTGTATTTCAATTCGAAGATAAAGGTATTATCCATGAGTGAACGGCCCTTGGCGACCTTTGCCGCTTTTGTCCTGTGGCAAAATGGCAGCAATCTTTGACCCAATTGGATACTTGTCTACCCAACTAACGGAGGAACTCTGTGTCGCATTTTAGTACTGAGCTCAAACCCGAACAATGGAGCGACTTACCCAATGGTGAGGCGTTGCAACAAGCTGTTGCTAAACAACTTGAAGATTGGTGGCCAAGAGTCTTTGGTTATCATTTATTAAAGTTAGGGCCTTTGAGTGCCGAATTGTCGAGCATGGCATCGCCAGTCGCCCATCATTTTTCACTCTCGCCATCCAAAGGCGCCTCGATTGAAGGCGATTTTTGTCATTTACCCCTGCAGAATGCGGCGATAGATGCGGTGGTGATGAGTCTATTGCTCGAATTTGAACCCGATCCTTACCGTATTCTTCGTGAAACCGATCGTGTACTCATCGCCGGAGGCTATCTTTTTATCGTCGGTTTTAATCCCTTGAGTCCAGTATTTTTGGGTAAGTTATGGCCTAAGTATCAGGATTGTCTCCCATGGAATGGCCGCTTTTTTATGCCATCAAGGGTGCGAGATTGGTTAGGTTTATTAGGTTATCAAGTGGTGGGCGATGAGCGTTTGGTCTATCACCCCTTAATGGGTGATTTCACCCAAGGTAAATTTTTTCAACAGAGTTTAGCGTCATGGCTTCCTAGCGCGGGCAGTTTGTATTTGATTGTGGCACGTAAACTCGAGTCGCCACTCACACCTATTCGCGATAAACGTAAGGTGCGGCAGACAAATTGGACCACGGCGCCGACCGCGGGTCGTTCGGGGCATTTATCAGAGCATTCGGAAAACTGATAAGCCATTTCCATTTTAAGTACAGGTTTTTATATGCGGATCACCTTGAGACAACTGGCAGTATTTGAGGCCGTGGCACGTAGCGGCCAAGTCGCGAAGGCGGCTGAACAAGTGAATTTATCACCACCGGCGACATCTATGGCCTTGGCTGAATTAGAAAAGCAGCTAAATGCCCGCCTATTTGAACGTATTGGCAATCGATTACAGCTTAACTCGCAGGGTAATTTACTGCTGCCATTGGCAACGGATCTATTACACCGTGTTGAACAAATTGAGCAGGCATTTACTTATCATGGTGGTGATCTGGTTGGGCGTTTAAGCATCAGTGCCAGTTCGACAATTGGCAATTATCTGATGGCGAAAGCCGCAGTGGCATTTTGTCAGCAACATACTCAAACCCATGTGGATGTGGCGATTACTAATACTCAAGATGTGATCCAAGCGGTTGCGCAGTTCCGCTCTGAAATGGGTTTTATTGAAGGCCATTGCACTGACAATCGTTTGAGTGTCGAGGCATGGCATAAGGATAGGCTGCTGGTGTTTTGTCATCCGGCGCATCCTCTGGCGGGGAAAGTGGTTAAACCTGCGGCGGTTAAAGGCCTGTCTTGGGTGCTACGTGAGGAAGGATCGGGCACTCGCGAATATTTTGTAAATGCCGCCAATGAGTTGGATATGCAGCCGGAGGCTAAATTCTGCTTTACTACGCCGGATGCGATTAAATTGGCCGTGAAACAAGGTGCTGGGCTTGGGGTGTTATCTGAGTTGGCGCTTGAGAAAGAAATCAGTCGTAAAGAGTTAGCGTTAGTCACGATTGAGGGACTCGTTCTCGAGCGGCAGTTTTATCGCATCACCCATAAGAGCCGTCAGGCGACATCCCTAGGTCAAGCTTTTGTGCTGTTTTGTGAGAATTTTTTCAATATTGCAGGTGTGGAACTGAAATAAACCGTTTGATAGCAATGGCTCATAAATAGTGAGCATGAATGTTAACGGTGAGCTGACAGTGAGTAGTGAAATAAATCATCACGCCCAAGTGCTTAACTTAGGCGTGATGGCATCGAACTTACTTTTTCGAATTTAGCTTATATCAACTTTGGCTATACGAATTTTGCTCGTTTAAGCTAAGGGCCACAGAGTTAAGGCTGGTAGCCTAAATCGGGTTGGGTTGGTTTAGATTCTGCTGCGGTGCGAGCTAACACATCGCAACGTTCGTTTTCGGCGTGGCCTGCATGACCTTTAACCCATTGCCAGTCGATAGTGTGCATCTGTGAGGCTTTATCTAATCGTTTCCATAGGTCAACGTTTTTGACTGGAGTACGGTTTGATGTCATCCAACCTTTTTTCTTCCAGCCATGGATCCATGTCATTATGCCTTGGCGCATATATTGGCTGTCGCTGGTGAGCACGACTTGGCAAGGCTCTTTCAAGCTTTCTAACGCTATGATTGGGGCTAACAATTCCATGCGATTATTGGTCGTGAGCGCAAAACCGTCGGACATCTCCTTTGTATGGCCTTTATAATTCATTACAATGCCATAGCCGCCAGGACCGGGATTGCCTAAGCAAGAGCCGTCGGTGAAGATGTGGATCAGTTTTAGTTCAGTCATCAAATTGTTACCATAGCCGGGAATTTCGGCCGAGTATAACTAAAAATTGTCATAAGAAGCGCATAAAAACATGAATATTATCTCTAATGCTAGCCGTCAGGTTATTTTAGATACCGAAACCACAGGTATGAACCAAGGCAGCGGCGCCATCTATTTAGGCCATAGGATCATCGAGATAGGTTGTGTGGAAGTGGTGAACCGTCGTTTGACGGGGCGTTATTACCACCAATATATCAATCCAGGTCAAGCAATCGATCCCGAAGCCATCGCCGTTCACGGTATTACCGATGAACGCGTGGCTAAAGAGCCGCGTTTCCATCAAATTGCTCAAGAGTTTATCAACTTTATCGACGGCGCTGAAATCGTCGCACATAACGCGAACTTCGACGTGAACTTCATGGATCATGAGTTTTCACTGCTGCAGCCGCGTGGTCCGAAAACTGCTGATATGTGTGAGATCCTCGATACCTTAGAGATTGCTAAGTTTTTACATCCCGGCCAGAAAAACAATCTCGACGCCCTCTGTAAGCGTTACGGCGTCGATACTTCTCGCCGCGAGTACCACGGCGCATTACTCGATGCCGAGATCCTCGCTGATGTTTATCTGATCATGACTGGCGGACAGACAAAGTTTAATTTGTCTAACGAAGAAGCGGGGCAGGAAGCGGGGGGGATTCAACGTTTTGATCCACAATCACTTAATCTTAAAGTGATTGGCGCATCGGCCGATGAACTGACAATGCATGAACAACGCCTTGATTTAGTCGCAAAATCAGGTAAATGCCTCTGGAGAGGATAGAAGAATTACTATGCCGATGTCGCGCCATAAACCCATTTTAGCTTTTTGCCTTCTTGTCACTACGCTGTTATTAAGTGTGGCGAGTGTATTGGCCGCTGACCTAGATCCCGCTAAAAAAGTCGTCAAGCCACCTAAGGCTGCACCGATTGTAGGATTGGAGACGGCTTCCGAGCTTAAAAACCGTTTTCGTATTGATCATATGGTCGATAACATGACCTTATTAGTGGAGCGTGAATATGGCTCTGCGCCTGTGGTCATAGTGTTACCAGATGGTAGTAAATGGTACGCCAATCGTCATCCAGCAACCGTTAAGTGGGTTGATGGTATAACGGGCGATATTATTTACATTGAGTCACCACAGCCCGGACCTTGGCAGTTGGTGGGCAAGGTCGTCTCAGGTTCAACCCTTAAGAAGCTCTCTAAACTCGAAATCGAAGTCCAGCCTTTACCGCAGCCAATCTTCCAAGGTGAACAAGTTAAAATTGTCGCGCAGTTAATGGGTGACGAGCAGCGTGTGCGTATGCCTGGGTTAGATTATTTAGTCGAATGGACGGCACATTTTGTGAGTAAACATAAGGCGGGCGATGAAAACTTTGCCGCGGGTGACATTATTGTTGGTTCCTATAAAGACAATGGTGAAGATTACGATGAAAAACCCGACGATGGTGTATTTACCAGCAATATCAATATAAAGCAGCCTTGGGGTGAGTATGAGTTTGTCGTGCAGGCACGTAATAATGTGTTTGAACGGCAGGTTTCATTCCCGTTTAAATTGTCACCTCGGCCAATTAATCTAGAAGTCATTACCCCTGACGATCCGCTAACAGGGCAATGGAAAGTCATGTTACACGTGGATAAGACAGTGTTGCAGCTGGCTGAGACGCATTTTTCCTTTGAGTTAGTCGGCCCTGCTGGCTTGCAACTGCCTTTGGTTGTTAATGGTCTCACTGAGCCTGACTCTGAATTAGATTTACCTACAGTGACAGAGTTTGGTAGTTATCGAATTAAAGGTTTTGTGGCGACGACGACTGTCACTGGTCGTGAAATCGTGCTGGATTTACCTGAGCTTTTCTTTAACTTAATTCAACCACCAGAACCACCACCAAGTGCTGAAGAGTTGGCTGCTGTTGCTGCACAAAAAGCGGCAGAGGAAGAAGAGCTTGCGAAGAAAGATGCAATGTTCTGGATCATTACAGTCAACGCTATCTTATTAGTCTTAGGCGTGGTGGGATTAATTGTGTGGCGTAAGCGCCAAAGTTTGGCGCAGGCCTTAGCTGCCGCGGAGTTACGTTTATTAAATGAAGCATCTGCAAATTCACCCGCAGCGCCTTCATTAGATGAAATCGATCTTACAATGCCAGATGAAACAGATAAAGACCGTTAGCCAAGCGTTGCTTAATGTGTTTGATTTATGACTTTGAACTGGAACGTTGCAGCGATATTTGGGATATAAATCAAGGTCTGCAATTGATTTGGCTTTTTTTTAATCAAATGATAAATCGAAGTAAAAAAACGGTTGACGCCTGCAGGGCTCAACCGTATTATTCTTCGCATCTTACAGCAGAGCCTTGATAAGTGTGTTGAATTATCATTCTGTTTTAATATCAGCGGCCTGTCACGCTGGAGTTAGCGGGTTTGATGCCCGTAAGATACTTGGATATGGAAAAATTTGGAGCTGTGGTTCAGTTGGTTAGACTATAGTTTTAACATCAGCGGTCTGTCACGCTGGGGTTAGTGGGTTAGATACCCGTCAAATATTTGGATATGGAAGAATTTGGAGCGGTAGTTCAGTTGGTTAGAATACCGGCCTGTCACGCCGGGGGTCGCGGGTTCGAGTCCCGTCCGCTCCGCCAAATTGCAAAAGCCCCATCGAAAGATGGGGCTTTTTGCTTTTTACTGATCTCCTTAATTTCTGCGCTGTTCATCTTATTAGCGATGAGACTCGATTCAAATGTCAGCAAGGAACACGCTGAAATCTTAATAGGATTAAGATAGCTACTGTGGAGCCTGTGCTGTGTCGGTGAGGATGACTTCAACCCGACGATTTTGCTGGCGGCCACTGGCGGACTCATTGTTGGCAACAGGTGAGCTTTCACCTTTACCTAGGCTACTGAGCCGATTGGATTGGATCCCTTTTCCCTGTAAAAAATGGCTAACACTATCAGCTCTTTGCTGCGATAAACCCAGATTGTATTGTTCACTGCCTACGCTATCTGTATACCCTTCAATTATGGCACCACGCGCGGGATACTTGTTCAGAAAGTTCGTTAGGTTGGTTAGATGTTGACTGGTCGATGACTTAAGATCCGCTTTGGCAGTGTCAAATAAGACATCACCTAAGGTTACGACCCAACCACGTTCTGACTGACGGGCATTCAGCAATGTGAGCTGGGCTTGCAGTTCGGTCGTTTCCTGACGCGCATCTGCAGCATCAGCACGGGCTAGGCGCGCATCTTGATGGGCTTGATTGGCCTCTGTGGTTCGAGCATCTAATCTGGCGTCATCGCGTTTTTTGGCGAGGACTTTATGTTGATCCTCGGCAAAGCGGCTCTGCGCTTGAGCTAAGGCAATATTGACTTTCTTATCAGCAACAAACACTAGGTGCTGTGATTGTTGCTCATCTTTTACCGGTTGTTCAGCAGCGCGAACGGCTTCTTCAGCTTGTTTAATGGCAGCAGGGGCTAAAATTGCCAGTTCATTATTCGCTTGCAGTTTATTAAGTTCTGTACGGATATCACCGATGCCTTCAGCTATTTTAGGCGTACTGCTACAAGCTGCTACTGTGCTTAGGATTAGGCTATATGCCAGTAGATGGCGGCTAAAACGTAAAGGCAGACCCGATGAAACGATAGGTTTTTTCATTACTGAATTCCTCCTGAACGGCGCAACATTTCTTGCTGCAGTATGCTGATATTGTTTTTCATTTCATTATTGACGCTATTGGCTTGTGCCAGCTCAGCGCGAGCTTGGGCCAGTTCGGCCTCAAGGCTCGCCTCTATGGCGTAACGATCGGCGCTGACAGTGTCCATATTGAGTAATGCGCTGCTTGCAGATTGAAGTTTAAGTCTGGCCTGTGCCAGTTCATTTGAGGCATATTGGCCGACTCTTGCTTGCTCAGCGCGGGCAATGGTGTGTTCAGCTCGTTCCATTTCTGCGGTCTTAGTCAATGGCGTTGAACTGCAGCCCACGAGCGCTGTTGCAATACAACCTGCAAATAAGAAGTGTTTGGCTCGCTGCAGACCGATTGAATATTGCTGTGGTTGTTGATTTTTATTGATGTTCATTTGAAATTCCTTTCTCGGAAACAGTGCACCGAGTGTGGTCTTTAGGTTTGTTATTCCACCACGCACAGTCAATATGCTGGTGAATAGCCCCATTTTTGAGTCAGTTGGTATGAGTGAGTAATTTGACGCCACGGAAATTCATGATCTACTCCTCTGAGTAAAGAGGGCCGGTACACTAAGGGTTGCATCGGCTTGAGCTAAACGCAGTGTGTTACTGCATGGTTTAGTTTTTGCACTTAATCAATGAAACTTTTCCCTGTTTGTTCGTCACGTCCTAGTCTAACGAGTGATGATTTGGCTCTTTTTCAGTCCAGTTTTCTTCCTTGTCGTTTGATTTAAGTTCTTCAACCTCGCTTATTGTGTGTGCTTTTACTGGTATCCACGTCTTGTTTAGCTTTATCTGTAACTGTGGTTTTGATCATCTGACGGTTGCGGGCTACGACGGGAGGATTGGCCTTGTTGGTGTTGGAATTCTGTGCATCGTTATCGACGGATTTATGTTGTTCTTTGAATTTTTTCATATAAAGCTCAAGTAACCCGGTGTAGTGCAAGAGTGCATGAACCGTACATTCAGCATGACCTGTTAACTATTAAACGTCTGTGCGTTAGCGCGCATGGGATCCGTGGTGGCAGTATTGGCTGCTCGGCACGTTTTTTGTTTGCTGGGCGGGCCGATATAATCAATAATAATGCATTGATTAAAAAGGTAATGTGTCGGATATTAGGCAGCATCAGTTTGCGCCATGTTGGCGCGTAGGGTTGATGACTGCCTGTTTTGTTTATGCTCTGCAGTACCAGTGTGGGTTTAGTACTGAAGTGGCATATGGGATAACGATAGAATGGCTGTTGTACGAGTGGTCTAGCCATCCGTTATGTGTATTTTTATTTGAAGTACCGGTTAGGATATAAGAATTGAAATGTGAGTCTTTATGGTTGATGTAACTAAAGTATCGGTTGTTTTTAAACACTTCCTTTTTAACGCACTGCCTATTGTTACTGTATTCTTATATTCACTGTAGGTTTATGTTTGCTGCGCTTGTTGAGGTGGCATCAGCCGTTCTGATTCCTGCTTAACGACTGCGTAACATTCACAACAGGTTTGTTCTAGTAACGCGCGATCGACCACTTCAATATTCCCACGACTGTAATTGATTACCCCCATGCGTTGCAGTTTTCCTGCCGCATCGGTGACACCTTCACGGCGTACGCCGAGCATATTGGCAATCAATTCTTGTGTCATTAACACGCGATCATCGGGCAGTCTATCTATCGAAAGCAGTAACCAACGACACAGTTGCTGTTCAATACTATGGTGGCGATTGCAAACTGCGGTCTGGGCCATTTGGGTCAGTAGCACCTGACTGTAACGTAGTAACAGATGGAGCAGGGCGCCATGACGGTTAAATTCGTCTTTAAGCCGCTGACCAAACAAGCGATAGGCAACGCCAGCACTTTGCACCACAGCGCGACTCGTGGTGCTTTCTCCTCCCATAAACAGTGCAACGCCGACCATACCATCATTGCCAACGACAGCAATTTCAGCGGATGCCCCATTTTCCATCACATATAGTAGCGAAATAATCGAGTCCAGCGGGAAATACACATAACGCTGTTTCGAGCCGGCTTCACAGACCACTTGTCCGAGTTCTAATGGAACCAGCTCCAGATGCGGGAAAATACGTTGTTTGACTTCCTCTGGCAATTCACATAACAACCGATTGGATTCTGGCGGTAAGTGAGTTTCCGGTGGCGGGCGCTCTGATACAGATTTCAGTTTTAGTGTGTCCATTATGATAGCGTGTCCTTGTTTGGTGATGTCGCTAACTCAGATTACAGCGAGAAACACCTATGCTATGTACGGTAGCGAACATAATGGCAGGTTTTTTGAATCGTTGAGCGGACAATATGCACTTAAGTGCGCATTGAGTGATAGCAACTGCAGCAACGGGCAAGTAGAACTTGTCGATCAAGAATATGTAATCGCCCACGATTATATGAAATGCTACCTCGGGTCTGTAAATTGCCTGCGGCCTCGGTAATACTGCTTCGCCTAACACCCAGCATGTCGGCTAAAAATTGATGAGTTAGATATAACTCATCAGTCTGAATTCGGTCGTGACTCATTAGCAACCAACGTGCTAGCCGAGACTCAATGGAGTGAAAATGGGCACAGACTGCATTTTGTGATAATTGGCATAACAAGGTGTATAGATAAGTCTCTACTATTTGCTTCAGATTGGTATTTTGAGCGAGTAAGCCTTCAAAGGTTTCAATGGGGAGCCGCCAAGCTTGACCAGAACCTTGGATGATCGCCTCGGAAGGCACTTGCCGAGTGCCCAGCAAAGTCGTCGCTCCAAGCATACCTTCGTAACCAATCAAACCCATTTCCAATGCCGGATGTTTGGGGAGTTTAGCAATCAAAGAAATAAAAGCCGTTAAGGGAAAATAGACATATTGATATGACTCGCCAGGCTTGCACAGTAAGTCGGCAAAGTTAAGTTGGACTAATTCAGCTTGCGATAATAAATCCGCTTGTTCCACCACTGGCAGATGACGGATTAATCGGTTCTGAATTTGTGGGGTTAATGTGTCTTGGTGTTGAGTGGGCATAGCGGTTCAACCTGTGGTGGCATTGACTTGGCACCAGAAAATCTGCTGCAAAAAGAAGGGCCGCAGCATCAGAACGGGGCTGCGGAATGATGGAGATTAAATGACTAGTTGTTTAGTTGCGGTGAAGGTGCGCCAGATTTTAGTTGCATATCGTTTTTGACTGAAATGACGCCGGGGACTTTGCTTGTTAGTTTTACCGCAGTATTGATATCTTCACGCGATTTAACAAACCCGCTGAGCTGGACCACGCCTTTAAAGGTTTCAACATTAATCTCGGCCACACTTAAGTTTTTATCACCTAAAATGGCAGCTTTCACTTTGGTGGTGACCACACTGTCGTCTAAATACTCGCCAGTACCTTCTTTGTTGTATGCAGAACTGCAACTGGCCACGGCGACTAAGCCTAGAGCTAGCAGGAAGATACTTAACATTTTAATTGTTCTCATCAGATTATCCTTTTTGATAAAGAGTAAAAATGGGGGCATTAGCTAACGCGTCCCGTTAACAGCAATATAATCAGCACCAGTAGCACTATGCCTATAAGTCCACCAGGACGATAACCCCAGTTTCGGCTATGGGGCCAAGTGGGGAGCATGCCGAGAAATAACAAAATTAAAATAATCAATAAAATAGTCGCAATTGACATGGCTAATCTTCCTGATACCGGTGCAATTTTGCACTGGGTAACATGAGTCTGTGCCGTAGCAAATGGGATGTCGGTACGGTGGCGCACTTACAGGGATCTGACGAGTCGATGTGTTTATATTCGCATTACCTGATAAGCGGTATGCCGAACAGAGCGAGTGATTGTAGAGATGCATACTCTAATTTATGTCCAATAACGGACATGTTCAATTCGAAACCAACGTTTGGTATTTCACTTATTCCGTTGTCCAGTTTCATGGGCTGCGCTAATAAAGAGGTCAACAAAATGAATTATCATGATCGCGATGTTTACGGCATTTACAACAATCCACAGTTCGCTTCTCCATCATTGGCACAAGGACCCGGCCCATATCTGATGGGTGCTGAAACACTGATCGGCAATAATGTTGTTAATAATTCTGGTGAAACCTTAGGGGATATCAAAGAAATTATGCTTGAAGTGGAAACGGGCCACGTCGGGTATGCGGTACTGTCGTTCAGTACTTATTTTGGTTTTGGAGAAAAGCTGTTTGCAGTGCCTTGGAAGATGCTGACACTTAATCATGAGCAAAAATGTTTTGTCATGGACATATCATTAGAGCGACTCAAAACGGCGCCGGGTTTTGATAAAGGCCATTGGCCCAATATGAAAGATGTTGAATGGGAAAACGAACTGCACGATTACTACGGTAGCCGTAGGGATTAATGGTGTTAAGCAGGGGATTTATCCCCTGCGTTATTATTTGGATTCGGTAAATATGTATAAGTGTGGTTGTGTCTATCAAGTGAGTAGGCCCATACGCATTTTAGTTGTTAGGGATTTGCTCATCGCCATGATTGACACCTAATAACGATAAAAGTTTGAGCTAGCGTATTATCGAAAGTCACTAGCGTGTATCGCTGATCAATGTCTTCGCTTCATCAAATGATTAAAGCCTTGTCGAAAGATAAGGCTTTTTTGTTTTTCTATTTTAAGTTTAAATCCCTATTTAAGGTAAATCTGATGTTTTCGGATTTGTACTACAGCTTATTTTACTTGATGTCGCTAGATTGCTCCGTTTTCTTGATTTTTCTCCATAGGTGATGAGGGAAGAGTCATATTTAACAGTGGATATATCGAATAGATCATTTCAGCTTACTGTTCATGCTGTTGTCATCTGCGTCATTAAAGCTAAGCTCATTAGTATTTAGCTCAGTTATCTAAAGGATTTATATGGTTGAACACATTACTGGCATGCTAGCGCTAATTGGAGTGCTATCGTTATTTTGTCAATGGCTTGGCTGGAAACTGCGGTTACCAGCGATTTTACCCTTGTTGCTATGTGGGCTCACTTTAGGCCCAGTGCTTGGATTCCTCAATCCTGATGCGATTTTTGGTGATTTGCTTTTTCCGATAATTTCCCTCGGGGTTGCCGTGATTTTATTTGAAGGGGCTTTGACTCTTAACTTTAAAGAAATCAAAGATCATGGTCGTATGGTGACGCATCTTGTGACTATCGGTACCGTGATCACTTGGGCTTGTATCAGTACGGCCACCTTTTATTTACTGGATTTTAGTTGGGAAATTGCATTGCTCTTTGGGGCGCTAGTGGTAGTGACTGGACCTACGGTTATCGTGCCAATGCTCAGAAGTGTGCGTCCTAAATCCCAGCTGGCGAGTATTTTGCGTTGGGAAGGTATAGTGATTGACCCAATAGGTGCGCTGCTCGCAGTGTTAGTCTTTGAATACATAACCGTTGCCAGCGATCAAACGACGCATGTGCTCTATGCCTTAGGCTCTATGTTGTCCCTCGGATTAGGACTTGGCGCAGTAGCGGGTTATCTAACGGGACAAATCTTAAGACACAACCTATTGCCACACTATCTGCGTAATACCGCCGTTTTGACCTTAATGCTGGGTATCTTTGTCGGCTCGAACCTATTACAAGAAGAATCGGGTTTATTGACTGTGACGGTTATGGGCATTTGGCTTGCGAATATGCGTGGTGTGGATATTGCTGAAATCCTTGAATTTAAAGAAACATTAACCGTACTGTTGATTTCTGCACTGTTTATTTTACTGGCGGCGCGATTAGATTCTAACGCCATGCTCGGCTTAGGCTGGGGTGGACTGGGTGTTTTAGCTGTGACCATGTTATTGGCACGACCGCTGAGTATTTGGGCTTCTGGTATAGGCACATCTCTGTCGAAAGCGGATAAGTGGTTTTTATGCTGGATTGCCCCTCGAGGTATTGTGGCCGCGGCGGTATCTTCGTTATTTGCAATCAAGTTAGAAGCCAACAATGTGCAGGGCGCAGATGCAATTGTGCCCTTAGTGTTCTTAATTATTATCGGCACTGTAGTGGTCCAAAGTTTAACGGCGGGACGTTGGGCACGATTTCTTGGGGTTAAAGCCGATTCTGCCCAAGGTTTATTGATCTTTGGCGCCTCTAAATTTTCCAGAGAGTTAGCGAAAATTTTAAAAGCCAAAGATGTCAAAGTGCTACTGGCTGATAATAACTGGGATAACATTAGGCTCGCGCGTATGGATAATATTCCAGTGTATTTTGGTAATCCTGTTTCGGAACATGCTGAAACCTATATGGATTTAACTGGAATTGGCCGCGTGTTGATTATTTCACCTTACCGACAGTTAAACCCGTTAGTGAGCTTTCATTTCCAAGACTTTTTTGGTGCTAAAAAAGTTTTTGGTCTTAATAATACCGAAGTAGGCAGTGCACGCCACCAGCTCTCTGAAAGTTATAAGCAACGTTTATGTTTGTTTGGTGATGCAGTGTCGTATGCCAAGATAGCCAGCCTAATGGCGAAAGGCGCTCAACTTAAAGTAACGAATTTAACCGAAAACTTCAGCTTTGAACATTTTCGTAAACGTTACGGTGAGACGGCAATACCACTGGTTTACCTGACGAAAGAAGGTAAGGTCGTCGTTGTTTCGGGTAATGATACCGTATTTCCGAATGGTATTGAGCTAATCAGTCTATTGCCAATTGAAGCTTTAGAAGAAGCCAAAGTGCAGCAAGCGATTGCAGAGCGGGAAGCCCAAGAAAAAGCAGCAGAATCTGCTTTAGCAAAGGCAAAAGCGGAAGAGCATGAAAGCGAAGGTGATGACGCTATTGGATAAGTTAATGTTACCAAAAGATTTATTATCGAAATATTTTTTGACTAGCTGAAGAATATTTCTCAAATAGCACATTCAAGGTATCATAGCTGCGTGAGTTTTATGGCCAATCTTACTGCAGCTATAGATTACAGCCCAAAAAAGAGTATTAAAAATAACTTGGCTAGAAAGCCATGTTTATGCAGAAAGTTAGCTCTTATACAAGCAGTCATTACACTACTGAATAAGCATTTTGCACTAAGGAACGTATGGTCGATTCTATGCATTCAACCGCGAGATTGAATTGAGTGTCGTTTTCGGCGCCACCAAGGCTCAAGCGGATAAAATTATCATGGCAATTAAAGTCATCACCATTACGGACTAATATGCCTTTTGCGGCCAGTGCGGTAACGAGATGATGGGCTTTGATATCTTCTGGTAGTTGTATCCAACCGTTTAACCCTCGCCAAGTTTGGGTTAATCCCAGCCGTTCGCCCATGGCGATACAGTGACGTTGGCGTTGACGTACGAGCGTATCTCGTTCTGCAGCGATATGACCTTTCTTTATCAACTGACAGGCTATTTCAATATTCAGCGGCGACACCATCCAGCATTGGCTATGGATAGCGAGTCGCACTTGGGCGATAAGGGGGTCAGGAACCAGAATAAAACCTTGCCTTAAGCCGCCAGAAAACAATTTTGACAGGCTGGAAATATAAATCACCCGTGGTATCACCAGCTGTTTTGCTAATTGCCACAGGGGCGAATGCCATTCTTCAGGTAAACAATAATTCACGTCATCTTCAATGATATAGAATTGATATTGCTCTGATAATTCAAGGATTTTCTGCCGCTGTGATTCACTGTACTGAATGCAAGTGGGGTTTTGATTATTCGGCGTGAGATAGACTAATTTAGGGTTGTGGATCTGTAATAGGGCTTCAAAGCGCGGCAGATCTAATCCTTCGTGGGTAAGGGGCACTCCAACGCTAGTGACACCAAGCTGTTTAGCACAAATTCTCACGCCTGGATAACTGTATTGCTCGTGTAACAGTACATCGCCTGTTGATAAAAATGCGCTCAAACAGGCAAAAATGGCTTGCTGCCCGCCATGGGTAAAGACCAGTTGCTCGGGCGTTTGCTGTATGCCACGTTGGTTTAACCATTGGTGGAACACTTGTTGGTGTTGATCTAATGGACTGGCGCGATAACCGAGTAACTGACTCAATTTAGTGGGGTCTTTCGCTAATTGGCTGAGGCAATCGCTTAGGGTGCTGATTTGATCTGTGAGTGGCTGCTGACAGGTCGCCATATTCAATTGTACGTTACCCATTTCAGGTACAGGGGAGGCGTTGACATAGGTGCCATCTCCCACTCGTGCTTCGACGTAACCCCTTTGTTCCGCCAATGCATAGGCGCGGGTCACAGTGCCAATTGTGATGCCTAAGGCATCAGCTAAACGGCGCTGTGGTGGCAGTTTACTACCTTGGGTTAACACCTTCTGCAAAATGCCTTTTTCTATGGCACTGACTAAGCGCTGATATTTCGGGCCTGAAAAAGTCGTTAGGTCTGGTGTCCAGATTGTACCCATGACAATAAATCCATTGATCTCTAATATTCTCCGTATATTATTTATTGCATCTTTTTATGTCAACAAATGTATGCATACAATTTAAGGCGAATATGAATACTGCACTACTTTATGATCCACAATTATGGACTTTAATGGCCTCGACCGCGCTGTTTTGCGCGACGATGACAATGACTCCCGGACCGAACAATATTCTCTTAGCTAGCTCTGGAGCGCATTTTGGTGTGCTGCGTACCGTGCCACATATTGCAGGGATCCGCTTGGGTTCGACCTCTTTACATCTTGCGGTATTATTCGGCCTCGGTACTTTGTTTGAAGCATTACCGGTATTGCACCAAGTATTGAAATATTTCGCTTTAGCATATTTGCTGTATCTCGCGTACAAATTAGTGACGTCGCCAGTGCAGAGCACGCATTTGGATGATGGACGAAAACCTATGACGCTCATTGAAGCTGCATTATTTCAATGGATTAACCCTAAATCTTGGATGTCGACGATTACCCTGTGTAGCGCTTTTACATTAAGTGGCGATGGCTTTTGGTTGAGTGCGTTTCTTGGCGTATTAATGTTCAACATAGTGGGATTTCCTGCATCATTTACTTGGGTATTTGTCGGTGCCGCGATCAGTAAGAAACTCAATACCGATAGACGTAAGCGCCATTTTAATTGGTTTATGGGCAGCTTGCTCTTAGTGTCATTACCTATGATATTACGCTAGCTTGGCTTGAATTAAGTGCCTAACCCTATAAATATTCTGAGGAAGATACTCGCGTAATGATTGGCTTTATGCCATAACCAACATACTATTGATGGCTTTTTAGGTAATGACCTTTTAGCTGAACATTTTCAGTCTCAGTTATACTTGTTGCTTATCTTGATAGTGTGTATATGGAGGTTGCCGAGTGAAGTTCCCTAGTTTGATTTCGTTTATGCCGGGATTGGCGCAATTATTACAATATGAAAAGCAATGGCTTAGGGATGATGTGCGCGCAGGCTTATCCGTTGCCGCTGTGGCATTACCCGTAGCGATTGCTTATGCCCAGCTCACTGGTGTGAATGCTGCCGTGGGTTTGTATTCCTGCGTATTACCAATGTTGGTATACGCACTATTTGGCACCTCAAAACAATTAATTGTGGGTCCGGATGCGGCGACTTGTGCTGTTATCGCCGCGGTTGTCACGCCCCTAGCTGCAGGGGATAGCATGAAGCACTGGCAGTTAGTGATGACCATGACGGCCATGACAGGCTTTTGGTGCTTGATTGCGAGTCGTTTTAGGCTGGGGGTGCTCGCCGATTTTCTATCAAAGCCGATTTTGATGGGGCTGCTTAATGGCGTTGCAATTACCATTATCGTGGGACAGTTTTCAAAAATCTTCGGTTTTACCTTCGATGAGCGTTATCTAATCGAACGCCTCAGCGGTGCGCCTTCCTACTTATCCAAAACCCATTGGCCGACATTGACTATGGGGATTGTGACGCTAGCGACTTATGCCTTAGTGAAACGGTTTCGTCCCCAATGGCCTGCTTCTATGTGCGCAATGGCGATGGCGGCTTTCTTTGTTTGGGTATTTAACCTGACGAGCTTTGATATTAGCGTCGTCGGAGAAGTGACCTCAGGATTACCTTCATTTCAAGCGCCTGTATTTGATTTAGGTATCGCCCGTGAGCTTGTGGTACCAGCGCTTAACTTAGCCATGGTGAGCTTTGTGAGCATGATGTTGACGGCTCGAAGCTTTGCGGCAAAAAACGGTTACGATATAGATGCCGATAAAGAGTTCAGGGCGTTAGGAATAGCCAATATAGCGTCAGCCATATCTCAAGGTTTTGCGGTGAGCGGCGCGGATTCCCGCACTGCGGTTAATGATGCCAATGGTGGTAAGAGCCAGTTAGTGTCTATCATTGCGGCGGTATTGATTGGTGTTGTGGCGCTATTTTTCACTGCGCCTTTGAAGTTTATCCCCAGTGCCGCCTTAGGTGTGGTGCTGGTAATTGCCTCTATCTCGCTTATCGATTTAAAGTCACTGTGGAATCTGCGAGTGCGGGATAGGTCTGCTTTTCTACTTGCCTGTATCACCTTGTTCTCTGTGTTGTTTATTGGGGTTATCCCTGGGATAACCTTGGCTGTATTACTGGGTTTATTCCAGTTCCTCGCTACTGTGATGCGGCCTACGGATCAAGTGCTTGGTTTAGATCATAAGGGCGTTATCCGCAGTGTCGATGAATCGGGTAAAGCTAAATCGGTTCTAGGAGTATTTATATATCGCTTTAATTCGCCGTTAACTTACTTTAATGCGACGTATTTTAAGCGCCGTTTACTGGAAAAGTTTATTCGGGAATCTGAGCCGGTCGATTGCATCATTATTGATGCAGTGCCTTGTTTTACCCATTTGGATTTAAGTGTGATGGCCATGTTGGCTGATTTGCATCAACTGCTTAAAAAACGTGGCGTTCGTTTAGTGCTTGCGGGACGTAAACGGCAGATGCTGAGTTGGTTTGAGCAAGCGGGTATGCAGACAGGGGAAGGCGGCATTTTGATCCGACCAGATTTGTATCTCGCCCTTAAAATGAATCAAAGCTATAAACAAGCCTTGGCTGAAGGGCAAGCGCCTGTGATCCAAAAAGTTCCTGATGACTCGGTATTGTTGCACAGTCATTTGTAGTTAACTGTCATGCCTTGTTTGATTAAACTGGGTCGTAAAAATAGCGCAGCTTAAGGTTGCGCTATTTTTCTTAATTTAATAAGCAAATCAATGGCATGACTAGTTTTTTGAAGGTATTCAGTTTTACCGTTTAATCTTTGATAATTCTATCTAGGGGAATAAAACCGTGAAAACCATAATAACCCATAGGGCCGAGTATCAGACTCAGTAGGCACCATAAGCACTTTTTGTTAGTGCTGAGATCCACTTTACTCTTGAAAGCCCGAAGGGCAAATAGACAATGCAATAGCACCAGGCCCCCAAGCATAATAACGATATTAATATCCATATTTTCCAACTGTCTTATCCTTGTGTTCTATCATTCACGTCCTTGAGTCTTTAGGCGTGGTTACTTTTCTTGAGAAGATTGTCTAGCTACGATTAGCTAAATTAGTTACCTAGTGGCAAATACCTTACTCGAATATTTTACCGATGGCTATAACATAAAATAAAAATAATCTTTAAATCTTATTGGCTTACACGTCTCCTAACAAGCAAGTTGGAGAATGGCTAGCGTCCCAGATCACATATTTTTCCATCGCACGAATAAATATTTCACTCGAAATAAGTCGATTCAGCCAAGCGGCGACTCGCGGAAAATCATCACTAAGCGCACGTTTAAGATCCACTGCGGCAAACTGGCGTACAAAAGGTATGATTGCGTAGTCGGCAAGGCGAGGTGTATCGGCGACTAAAAAGGGGTGTTGCCCTAAGCATGTTTCAAGTTGCAGGAGGAAATGACTCGCCTGCTGATAATAATAAGCTTGCGTTTGCTCAGGGTAACGGTCGGCATATTTATAGCGGTCAAGCCATGGTTTAAATTGCTGATCATTTTGCGCGATAAGTTGTGCCATTTTATCTTCAATAGCAGGACTTTGCTGACACAATAGCTCTAAGGGATCTGCTTGCGTGAGTGCCCAGCGCATGATCTCAAGACTTTCGGCAATCACCTCACCGTTCGCTAGCACTAATACTGGCACAGTCCCCTTAGGTGAGGCCACTAGCATTTGTGGTGGTTTGGCTTTAAGGGTGATTTCACGGACTTCAACATTGCATTGGGCTAATAAGAGTCCCAAACGTGCTCGCATTGCATAGGGGCAACGGCGGAAGGTGTATAAGACGGCAAGAGTCATTCGGATTTCCTCTACTGTACGGCGCTAAAGCGATGGAAGTTGATGCGACTAAAGCTGATGTCAGCGTGTCATGCTTATTGACGACGCGAGTATGCCAATGCGAATGTTGCGTGCCAATCATGCAATATTCAAAGGGCGCAGATGGTAACGCTTTCATACTGGAATTTCTGCTTAATTTGCCATCATAGAATGATTTTTCTCACCACTGTGCGTAAAGAATTAAAGACCTTGTATTTTATCTGTGTTTATCTTGCTGTGACTCAGGTAGAATTCCGCGCTATTTTTGGGATCTGCAGCAAGGCTGCAGATGATTGATTTGTTTATGCACTGGAAATTAAGTTCCAGCCAGCAAAGAGGGTGTTATGGCTAAAGTTGTCGTATGTGCGTTATATAAATTCGTGTCGTTACCGCATTTTGAATCTATCCGAGCGCCATTGCTCGCTATGATGGAACAGGCCGAGATCAAAGGCACTCTGCTCCTCGCAAGTGAAGGGATCAATGGCACAGTTGCTGGCACTCAAGAAGCTATTGAAGCGTTATTAGTGTGGCTTAATAACCAAAATGGCCTAGACAATATCGTTCACAAGTTATCATTTGACGATGAAATGCCGTTCTACCGCACTAAAGTCAAGCTGAAAAACGAAATCGTGACTATGGGCGTTGAAGGTATTGACCCACTTAAAGTGGTTGGCACCTATGTGAAGCCTCAAGATTGGAATGCGCTGATTTCTGATCCGGACGTGATTTTAGTCGACACCCGTAACGACTATGAAGTGCAAATCGGCACTTTCAAAAATGCCATTAATCCTGTGACTGAAACCTTCAGAGAATTCCCTGAATATGTGAAGCAGAATCTTGATCCTGCTAAACATAAGAAGGTCGCCATGTTCTGTACTGGCGGTATTCGCTGTGAGAAATCAACTGCTTATTTAAAAGAGCAAGGCTTTGACGAGGTCTATCATCTCGAAGGTGGTATTCTTAAATATCTCGAAGAAGTGAAAGAGGAAGAAAGCCTGTGGGAAGGCGAGTGCTTTGTATTCGATAACCGCGTTGCAGTGAACCATGACTTGAAGAAAGGCCAATACGATCAATGTAATGCTTGCCGTATGCCAATCACCGAAGCTGAAAAACAGAGCCCTGCCTATGTGCAAGGTGTCAGTTGCCCACATTGTATCGATAAAATTTCTGACGAGCAGCGTAAACGTTTCGTTGAGCGTGAGCGCCAAGTTAATCTGGCAAAAGCCCGTAACGAAGCGCATATCGGTAGCGATGTAAATCAAGTGATTGAAGCGCGCCGTGAGAAAAAAGAAGCGCAGCGTCGACTCGCCGCCGAGAAAAATAACGCGAAAAAATCGCAAGCGCTTTAACTTTATATGTCATTAGATGAGTAGTGAGTTAGTCATGAGTTCGCACTGAGCTTGTTTCTCACTCAGGCCGCTTTCACATGGCTCTCACAGTGAATATGGCTTGCACTCTGGCCCGACTCGTTCGGGCCATTTTTTTATATAGATTTTAGTTTTAGCGTGAATGTGCTTTTAGGCCATTATTTAACTTATTATTTATCATAGCGCTATGCCGAAAACCTTAAATTTATGATAACTTTCAGTCGCTAGTATTAAAAACGTTAGTATTAACAACGCTAGCATTAAAAAAAAGTCGAGTGCTATAACACGAAAGGGAGCGATTAAGTGCAAGGTAGGCAAAGCGCATGAGCATTTGGAAAGAACTATACGATATTTTCGATAAGGAACGCAGTCGCTGGCAGCAATCGAGCGCCAGTAAGCAGGCGATTGCCTTCGAGTTAAAAGCCAATTTGGGTTTTCTGGCCGATGCCTTAAGCAGCGGTTTGTCGCAAAGTGCGATCGCCAGCGGTTTAGAATGCAGTATTTTTGAGGCAAAACTGAAAGAGGGCGCAGCACTCACTGCGTTAAATCGCCGTAAAGTGACACTGAAATTTATTGGTGAATTTGCTGAGTTTAATAAATATGTCGGTAAAGAGAACGACGCTTTAGTCGAGAATGCTTATGCTAGAATCAAATCGCTGCAGAAGTTAGTCGCGGCTGAGCCCAATAAAAATCATGATCTTAAGATTAAATCCCTGTTTCGCTTCTTAGTCTTTTTAGTGGCGCACCTTGAGGAGCAGCCATTGAGTCGCACATCAGCGAAAAAAGCCTAAGGCTGATGAGTGGCATTGACTAGCTTGTTATTTGAGAGACAAAAAAGGCGCCTGTGGCGCCTTTTCTATGTTTGCGAGCGTCATTGCTCAGTGTTTATAGCGCAGTCTTTAAAAGGCGTGTTCAAGAGCCATCTTTAGACTCACTTTTTAAAAGCCGCCATTGAGTTTAGCCCCTAGGTGGCTCAGTTTTACTTATCTGCTTTATTGGGTTCTGAGTCCGCTGAACTTGGCTTGTTTGAAGCCGTATCGGCATCATTGTCTGCTGCCGAAGGCTTGGCAGTATCTGACTTTATCTGCTTATCTTTACCATGTTGACCGAACTGCGGCAGTTTGAACTTAGCACTGTACTTCAACGCAGCAAGATTGCTGGCGATGACACCGACGATCAAAATAATAATGATCCAGACTTCTAAGGTCGACATACTCAGCTCCTGTTTCGAATTGACTCGCGCACACCTAACGGGCGATTAATCAACCGCTAAACGTTGCTCACATTTACGAATGTCTTCTGGCGTATCCACTTCAATAGAATCAAAGGCGCTAATGGCGATTTTGATTTTATGGCCGTACTCTAATGCACGTAATTGCTCGAGTTTTTCCAGATCTTCTAGACGACCTAATGGTAGGGCGGCGAAGGCCTGTACGAATTTGCGTGTATAAGCATACACACCTAAGTGCTTATAAACGGGGTAATCTTGAGTATCGCGGCCAAAAGGAATACGCGAACGAGAGAAATACAAGGCGTAGTTGTTGTTATCGAACACCATCTTCACATGCATAGGATCGTCAAGCTCGGCTTTATTGACGATTTCAAAGCCTAAGGTGGCCATTTCAAACTCACCAGGGTGACGCTCGAAGAGGCTGATGACTTGCTCGATAGAGGTTGGGTCAATAAGAGGTTGATCACCCTGTAGGTTGATCACTAAGTCGTCATCTTTCAGGCCCAGTTGGTTTATTGCATCATTGATACGATCTGTACCCGAGGCTGCATCTGGGCTGGTCATGACCACTTTGCCGCCAAAACCTTCAACGGCCGCTTTAATGCGGTCATCATCGGTAGCGACATAAATATTGGTGAGGCCTTTGGCTAACGACGCGCGTTCATACACGTGTTGGATCATTGGCTTGCCGTTAATCGGGGCTAAGGGTTTGCCCGGGAAGCGGCTTGAACCGTAACGAGCCGGGATTAACAGAGTCACATTCATCAAATTATCCTACTTTTATCAAAGATATACAGTGTAGATATACAATGCATATAGACAAAAGGGCTCACAATTGAGCCCTTTTAACATGTGTTAGAGCTTAGATACGACGGAACAGCGCAGTCAACATTTCATCTGTGACTTTCTCTTCCCAACCCGCGCCGTAAACGTTAGCCCATAGTGGACCCATGCTCTTAGTCACGGCAACCATTTTTGCTATGGTTTCGTCTGGCAGATCTTTACAGATGTTCTTCGGCAGCGTGATGTTATGTTTCTTCATCATCAGACGGAACTCTTCAACGCCTTCTGGATAGAATTCTTCTAACACATCAAAGGCGATACAGTTGCCGATACCGTGGTGGTAACCCAGGATATAGGACAGACCGTAAGAAACCGCATGACAGGCACCCACTTGGCTATAAGCTATGCTCATGCCGCCCATGAAAGACGCCATCATTAGCTTGTCGTCTTTTTCTACGTGGTCGTCTAAGTACACTTGGCGACATAAATCCATGGCTTTTTCAGCGTAGGATTTAGAGAACTCGTTTAAGAAGGTACCTTGTAACGATTCAACACAGTGGATATAGCAATCCATACCTGTGTAGAACCATTGGTCCGTTTCCACGCCTTCGATTAACTCAGAATCCATGATGATTTGATCGAATACTGTGTAATCTGAGTTGAGGCCTAGCTTACGTACTGGACCACATAATACGGCGGTGCGTGACGCTTCTGCACCAGTACCAGAAATCGTTGGGATACCAATGTGGTGTACCGCGGGGTTCTTGATCAAGTCCCAACCTTGGTACATGGCAGAGCCACCTGGGTTTGTCAGCATCAGCGATACCGCTTTAGCCACGTCCATGGTTGAACCGCCACCTAAACCCACGACGCTCACTGGCAGTTTGCTATTGAAAGCTTGAACTTGTTCAGTCAGGGCATCGATTTGAATTGTGCTTGGCTCTTCATCAACGTTAACCCAAATTATCATGTCTTGTGCTTTAGCTGGAATGCGGCCCTCAAGGGCTTTGCCTTGATGCACGTCATCGACTAAAAACACCACGAAGTCGTCGGCGGTTTTACGTTCAGCAGCTAACACTTCATCCAATTGGACGAATGAGCCACGGCCGAAGATCATTTTTTCAACTACTTTAAAATTCTTAAAACTCATTGCAACAAACTCCCGTAGAATTATTGGGCAAATGCTTTCTTGATGTTTTCGATACGCTCGGCGATCTGAGCATCGGTCCAAGACAACTTGATGAGCATAGAAATCGTGCGGCTCATAATAGCATCGGATTTAGGCACAGAAACTTGAGTATAGTCAGGTCTGTCGGCGATTAATGTGATTGGCAACGCAGCAGATGCCTTAAGCTCCTGAATGTGTTTCCAGTTTTTCAAATAATGCCAGTTGTTTACATACCAGTAGAAGCAGCCATCAACGCCGTTTTCAGCCAGTTTTTTGCTGATTTCTTGCGTGCGCGCTTCGGTTGGCAACATAAAGGTTAAGAAGCCAGCCGAGTCGCCTTCTGGATCTGGGATCTGGCGGAAGGTGACTTCTGGGATAGCGGCCATAGCATCTTTAATGATCTTTTTGTTTTTACGTTGAATATCGATAATGGTATCGAGTTTACGTAACTGCGCTAACCCTAAGGCGGCATTCATTTCCGAAATACGGAAGTTCAAGCCAATGATAGGATGTGACTCTGCACCGCGGTCTTTACCAATATGGTCATGGCCGTGATCTGAGAACATGTGCGCATTGTTGTAGATTTCTGTGTTGTTAGTGATCACAGCACCACCTTCACCACAGGTGATGGTTTTGACTGAATCGAATGAGTAACAACCCACATCACCGATAGTACCTAGGGCTTGGCCCTTGTAGCTACCACCGATGGCTTGGCAAGCATCTTCTAAAATCAGTAAGTTATGTTTTTTACAGACGGCTTTGATCTCGTCCATCTTCGCCATAGAACCGCACATGTGTACTAAGTTGATGGCTTTAGTGCGTGGGGTAATCGCGGCTTCGATACCTTCTGGAGATAAACACAATGTCTCATCGATTTCGGCAAAAATCGGAATAGCGCCTGCCATAAAAATCGCTTCAACTGAGGCTACAAAGGTAAAAGGTGGCACGATAACTTCATCGCCAGCACCAATGCCTGCAGCCATCATGGCCGTTTGCAGCGCAGCAGTACCGCTTGATAAAAGGTGAGCATGCTTCACGTTCATCTTCTCGCAAAGCAGTTGCTCCATATCGCGCGTCTTCCAGCGATCATTACGCATATGGTCGAAGTTGTAACGGAAGGTAAAACCGTTTTCCATAACGTCAGCGACTTCCTGCTTCTCTTCAGGACCAAATAATTCAAAACCGGGCATGGAAGGTATCTCCTTAGAATTTGTGGCGCATAGGTCGCCTGCAATTAACTGGCGGATTATAACTGGCGTAATAGACCCTTGCGATGTTTTATTGCTGAAAATTGTCATGGAAAAAGAAAAACCTGCACAGGGGCAGGTTTTATCTGAGCATTGATGACGCTCAGCGGGGTGTTGAAAGCCTACATTCAGGCTGTTAGCGTGGATTAGCTAAACCATGTTCACGGTCAACCGTGACATCTAAATCTGTCAGTAAACCGTTATCAATGCCGTAAATCCAGCCGTGTACCGCCACTTCTTGGCCGCGATCCCAAGCTTCTTGCACTATGGTTGAACTGGTCACATTAGCAACCTGCTCAATCACGTTTAGCTCGCACAGGCGATCAAAACGTTTGGCTTCGTCCATCTGTTGTAATTCTTCCTGATAAATACGATAGATATCACGTAAATGCCCGAGCCAGTTATCGATGAGTCCTAAGCGTTGCTGACCCATGGCCGCGCGCACACCACCACAGCCGTAGTGACCCACCACCATAATATGCTTCACCTTGAGCACATCGACGGCGTATTGCAGTACAGATAAGCAGTTAAGATCGGTATGGATCACCATGTTGGCGATATTACGGTGAACAAAGACTTCACCGGGCATAAGATCAATGATTTGGTTTGAGGGTACGCGACTATCTGAGCAGCCAATCCACAGGTATTCAGGATGTTGCTGTTTCGCTAATTGTTCAAAAAAATCAGGATTTTCTTGGCGTATACGTCCGGCCCAGCGGCGGTTATTGTCGAATAAAGGTTTGAGTAGTTTCATTTTAACCTATTGTTTTATTGACATATAAAATGTCTTCTCATGCTCTAATTCATGCAAGCAGCACATTTTTAGCAAGAGTATACCAGCAAATTTGGCTCTGCTGGTCTATCCAATTAAGGTTTGAATCAGGATATTGAAAAATCGAGATTATTTTTTCTTAATAGTACTGCAAATGGATAAGCCCTCTCTGAGGGTTCAAGAACCATTTGATAATGTGCTTGTTGTTTATATCGCGCTAATGCTGAGTGGAAACCTTGTCCGCCAAAGATTAAGGCGGACAAGGATGATGCAGTATGGGTTAGAACTTACTGATCACTTTCACGCTATCGTTGACTTCGCTGACGTCAACAAATCCGATCATATTGGGATTGGCGGCAATCAATGCGAGCATTTCAGCGCTGGAGTCGACGACTTTGGGCGGTTGACCTTGGCCTGAAAAGACCAGTTTTGACCAATAGGCTTTTAACTGACTCTCGGTTTTATTAAGGATCTGTTTAACAAATGCATCACGTGCGGGCGTGCCTTCAGGTTGATCGAGTGCGACGACAGTGCCACCACTGGGGAAAGACTTGAGTTTGCCTAAATAAATCCGTGAAATATCCGCAGCGCTAATTTCTGACGTATTAGAAGGGTGCACCACGACGGCAATTTCGGCTTGAACACAGGCACTGCCAAATAGAAGCGCACTGGCGACTAAGGTTTTTATTATCAACCGAGAACTTATTAATAGTTTCATGCTTAACTCCTTAAAAAACTAAGTCTATTGCCATACTCAGCAACTGTTCATCGGAGGACGGTTTGTCGTTACTGTAGTTGGTGTACTCTAGTTTCAGTGCGGCAGAAGGATGGAAATCCCAGCGGGTGCCTATGATGTAGTAGGCGCTGTCTTCCTGCTGTGCTTCAAGCGCCGCTTGTGTTCCAAAAACAAGCGGTGCGAGTGCAGCTTGGTTTGCCGGTGGCAGACTATTGTAAACAGGTAACATAGCGTCATAGGCATCGTATTGGGGCTCACCTTTATCAATACCGTAGGTTAAGTGGAAGGTGAAATCATGATAGCGGATCCCGCCGGAAACAAAGGCTGAATCTTGAATATTAAAGCTACTGGGATCGACATCAATTCGCGTGTATTCGGCCAAAATAAACCATTTTTCAGCATCATATTTAACGTTAGCGCCAATGAGTAGCGCGCTGTCATTAATCGGTAAAAGATCATCAACCACTTGCTGAGTAAAGAGTCCGGTTTGAGAAATTGCATTACCTAAGCCAAGCAGTGCGGGTAATTCGTAGGAGAAATCGGTGACTATGCCAATATTTAAGCCGTACTCAAACCCTGAGGTTACAAAGTTAAAGTTCATTATGTGGCCCTCGGCGGAGAAGGGCGCAGGAGGTGTTGATGAACCTGTAGGCGAGTAGTCAGAAACTGAAGTGGTAATGTATTTATAGGTCAAACCTACTTCGGTATCGCCCCATAAATCGGCATAAACTAAGCCTACACCTTCACCTGAATTAAATGGCAGTGAATAAACTCCGCGGGGTGGAGTGATCCAGTGATAGGCATAGCCTACATCAATATAATCGGAGTATTTATAGAGATTAAAACGTTGGCGACCCGCCATAAGCATAAGTTTGTCGCTGATGTCATAGGATATATAAGCCCATTCGAATTCAGCGCTATAATCGTTACTGCCTCTGGATAGCACTTGTGCAGTCGCTCTTAAGCCACTACCAAGATCAGCGGTAAATTGTAAGGCAACTTTGGAATCATTATTAAAATCGAGTTCTTTGTCGTAACCATAATAGCTTTTATCGTCACTTAGACTTGAGCCCGCGACAATAGAGGCAAATCCATTTATTTGAACATCGGCATAAAGAGACGGCATATAAAGTGTGCTGAATACGCAGAGGGCAACTGTACTTTTTCTCATGGCAGAATACCTTGTTGAGGGAATACAGTATAAAGGTAGTTGATAATTAGTAGATTTCACCTTTGTGCAACATTTTTTAAGCCGCTTGGAACAAAAACAACGTCTTTACTTGTTAATAGAGGTTTCACAGATGAGTTTAATGAAACGAGGCGTGCTCAATAACAGACTTTAATAAAGTAAAGCCTAATGTATTTATCCATAAAATAGGAATTAAGTATGGGTGAGCAATATTGATATAAGCATATCTTAGTAACATGTGCTAAGTAGAAATACTCATCTTCAAGATGCGAGTTTTCGCACCTTGAAGCGTAGATTTAGCGATTGATTAATAATGTTTAGCCAGAAAATCGGCTAAATGTTGGTTAATAAATTCCGCTTGTTCGAGAGTTGATATGTGTCCTGCCGCAGGAATATGCACAAGTTGGCTGCCGTCAATGGCATCACTCATCAGGTAACTTTCCAATACGCTGCGGGCTTTATCTTCCACGCCAGCCATGATGAGGCAGGGTAGCGTCAATTGCTCGGCGTATTCCATGGTATCGCGACGACCAAAAATCATTCGTCCAAGTTTAACTATCGTGGGGATTTGCTCCGCTGTGATACTGGCAAGTGACTGTTCAAAGCCCGTAACTAGTTCGGGCGTGTTATTTGCGGCATCATTGGCGAAGAATAAAGGTGAAATCGCACTGATCAGCGGCGCAGGGATCGCCTTAGCGGCGGTAATCATATCCAGCATGCCATCATATTTCGCACGGGTGACTTCGGGTTCGAAGCCGATAAAACTGTTGAGCATAACGAGGGTTTTAACTCTTGTTGGTGCTTTCAGTACCAATTCTGCGCCCCACATAGCACCGACAGATTGTCCGACAACACTAAAGTGAGTTATCTCAAGAGCATCCATTAGCTCAAGCATTTGATCGGCAATATCGAGTAGCGTTTTGCAGTTATTGGGCAGTAAATCTGACTGACCATGGCCCCAAAGTTCAGGCACTATGCATCGGTAATGGGCGCTTAAGGTGGCAATTTGAGGCGCCCACATAGCGCTATCCCATAAATAACTGTGCCCAAACAACAATACAGGGCCTGAGCCGACATCAAGGTAACTTAATTTTCGATCGGCAATAACAAGCTGCTGACGGTGTGAATAAAAATCCATAAAACCTACTTTATCAAATATATCATTGTGTTAAACCGCATTTTGGCGCCCATTTTGACGATATAACGCTAGGCTTAACCTGTTTTGACTGATCTTTGCGAGTATTTCGTGATTAGGGCTGAGCGATACGCAGTACGTATTCATCTATTAGACTGTCTAATCGGGCGAGTACTGCATCTTTTAGCAACATATCACTGTTTTCTAACAGGATTGCCAGTTCGGCACGATCGAATTGTGGCAACAATAACTGCGCTACAGGGAAATAGCTGATGTGCCAAGGCTCAGGACTTACCGCACTTTGTCCCTGCTGAAACGGGAAGTAAAAGCCAAAATCATGGGCATTTTCTACCAGCCAAGCATGCAATTTAGCGCAGGGACCATCCTGAATATATTCAGCTTCAACAAGGCGCAGGGCTTTGACATCAATTTGAGCCGCATCGAACACATCGAGATCGGTACCCCAATGGTGGCGTGAAGCGCCAGGCAACGCCGACCAGAGCAAAATCAAGTCAACTATGGCATCGTCACTTAAGCCCTGAATATTGACCGGTAACTCATTGGCATCCAATACCGCGCGTTTACCGCTAGCCTTGGCATTCCAAATTGCCAGTTGCCGTTCAAAGGGACGATGTGCCGAGCAAATCGCGAGTTTTATGCCCGCATCTTCAGCTTTTGCCGCCATAGACTTAAAGGCGATAGCTGTGTTCTCCTCTAACCCAAAGCTATGATAACCAAGGTGATACGGGCTTAAATAATCCACTAATTCAGGGGAGCTTAAGCCGTAAAGCTTTGCGGTTTCGGGACGGATCTCAAGGTGTGCTAACACAGTAATTGTTCCAAAATGACTTCATAACACAGGGCTAACTGCTCAAGGTCGTCCACTTTAACGCATTCATTCACTTTATGAATGGTGGCGTTGACAGGGCCAAGCTCTAACACTTTGGCGCCTGTTGGCGCGATAAAGCGACCGTCTGACGTGCCGCCTGTGGTTTGTGGATCGGTTTCATAACCTGTGACTTGGCGGATCGCGATACGGGTTGCATCTAATAACGGGCCATCACCGGTTAAAAATGGTAGGCCATTGAAAATCCAGCTGATATCGTAATCTAGCTCATAGGCTTTCAGTAGAGTTTCAACTCGCTCAATCAAGATTTCGGCGGTCACTTCGGTGGAGTAACGGAAGTTAAACATCACTTCCAGTGCACCAGGGATCACATTCGATGCACCTGTGCCGCCATTGATATTGGCGATTTGGAAGCTGGTGGGCGGAAAGAACTCATTGCCATTATCCCAGTGCATCTGGCTCAGCTCGGCTAAGAAAGGCGCGGCTTTGTGGATTGGGTTATCGGCAAGGTGTGGATAGGCCACGTGGCCTTGAATGCCTTTCACGGTTAAGTTACCGGTTAAACTCCCGCGGCGACCATTTTTGACCACATCACCCAGCTTTAGGGTCGATGAAGGTTCGCCGACTAATGCCCAAGTGATCTTCTCGTTGCGCGCTTCTAAGGTATCAATGACTCGCGTCGTGCCGTTGATGAATGGACCTTCTTCATCGCTGGTGATCAAAAAGGCGATAGAGCCACGATGATTGGGGTGTTTAGCCACAAAGCGTTCGGTGGCAATCACCATAGCAGCGAGTGAGCCTTTCATGTCCGCTGCGCCGCGGCCATATAAGTAGCCATCAATGATGGTGGGCACAAAAGGTGGCGTGTGCCAGCGGCTCACATCGCCCGTTGGTACAACGTCTGTGTGACCCGCAAAACAAAAAACGGGGCCTTCATTACCACGGCGAGCCCACATATTGGTGGTGTCTTCAAATACCATAGGTTCGATATTAAAACCGATGGCGCTGAGTCTTTCAGCCATTAAGGTTTGGCAGCCTTCATCAAGCGGTGTCACCGAAGGGCGGGCGATCAGCGCTTTTGTTAGTTCTGTAACGGGATAATTGTCGGCTGGCATCATACTGAGAATACTCTTTTATAGGCGGCTTCATCAAAGCCAATTAGCACTTGTTCACCGACGACTAAGACGGGGCGTTTGATCAGTGTCGGTTGCGCCAGCATAAGTTGAATGGCTTTGGCTTGATCAATATTGGTTTTATCTGCATCACTGAGCGCACGAAAGCTCGTGCTGCGCTTATTGAATACGGTTTCCCAGCCAGCGGTGTGACACCATAATTCGAGGTCTTCTTGACGTAGGCCGTCATCTCTAAAATCATGAAAATGAACTGGAAGTTGATGATTCTCAATCCATTTGCGTGCTTTACGCACTGTATCGCAATTCTTAATTCCGTAGAGGGTCAAAATGATGCTCCAGTGTGGATGGACGCTTGGCTTGCAAGCATTGATTTTACTGGCATTGTGGCATTGTGCGTCGCATGTCACAAGTGGGATGTGTTGCTGATATCTGGTGATTAATAAAACGTTAATTTTCTAGAGATAATAATCGCTGGTGACTTGCTTTGGTTTAACTTTTTAACACTTGTTTAACTTAAGTGCCTTGTATATATTGTTTTTTCATTAAAATCAGTTTGATTTAAGCATTGAGGTCAATGCGCTTTTAAAGGATTAAGATGCACAGCGATGTTTCATTGCAGCGATTTAAGCAATTTCCGCGCTTGATGTGGATATTTTTGTTTGGGTCTTTTATCACCCGTGGCAGTTATTACATGGTGTGGCCATTCTTAGCCGTTATTTTATATGAGAAATTTGCGCTAAGTGCCACAGAGGTCGGCATGGTCTTGTCCAGCGCCGCGATTATTTCGGTATTTACGAGCTTTGTTGGTAGCTCATTGTCCGACAGAATCGGTCGTCATAAGCTGATGTACCTGACGGGCATCCTCTATATCATCTCGTTTTCGTTATTGGCTGAAGCAAATTCTGTCGAGGGGTATGTGGTCGTGATGACCCTGTGCTCTATGGCCACTTCACTGTGGCGACCGCTGACATCCGCCGCTATTGGCGACATTATTGCCGATCCTAAGACACGCGAATTGGCGATGCAGTCGCTGTATTTTATCGTCAACGTTGGCTGCGCCGTTGGCCCTATGCTGGGGGTATGGCTTGGTCTTACGGGCAAGCAATCCAGTTTCTACCTTACTGCAGTGGCCTTTGCCGTATTGTTGGCCTTGTTATATTGGGGATTTAACCACCAAACCCGTCAGGAACCTGCTATGGCGACTGGCGCCTCATCGAGTGACAATTTAAGTGGCGATACGAGTGGCAGTGAAAGTGACTTTGTAAATGACATGACAAGTGATGGTGTTAATCGTGGTGTTAATCGTGGTGTGAATGGCTTATCGACTGATGCAGAGGCGAGCACGAAAAAAGCGGCAGTCGTGAGCCGTAAGCAAATTATCGCCATTCTATTGCAAGATAAACTGCTGCAATGTTTAATTTTTGCCAATATTTTGTGTATGTTCATTTATGCCCAAATGGACAGTTCGTTGATCCAATATCTTACTCGCGCTGGTGCGCCTGATTTGCTGACGTTAATTTCTGGCATGATTTTCACCAATGCTATGGTGATTATCTCCACCCAATTTTTGCTATTGAAACTCATGGCCCGTTTTCCGCTCGTCAAACGGATTCAAATCGGATTGCTATTACTGATCGGCTCACAAATCTGGCTGGCGTTTAATCCACTGGATCTATTTTGGGGCTGGATTGGTGCGATTGTGGTGATGAGCGTCGCCGAGACTATTTTGTTCCCCACTATGAATGTGCATATCGACCGCTTAGCCCCTGATCATCTTCGCGGCGCCTACTTTGGGGCTGCTTCATTCTATGACTTAGGATTTGCGCTCGCGCCCCTTGGAGGTGGCATCATATTGGATCATTTTGGCGGTCAGTGGCTGTTTTTGACAGGCGCTTTACTCTCGGTATTGGTGATTTATCTGTACAGTATTTTAGATAAATTGCCGCGCCCCGATTTTGCCATGTTTAAAGCAGATTAGTTTACTAGAGTCATGTAGCCGTTATTCGCAGGGAACGTGATGCTTAGCGTGAGAATGGTCGAAATAGATTCTCTCAAGCCTGTGTATCGGTGCAGCTTGGCGAATTCAAATACCGTGTATAGGCTTGGTTTTCAAAAAGTTAAAAGGCTGGCTCATGATGGTGAGTCAGCCTTTTATTATTCAGAAAACAACCGATAAACGATTTATTCGAAATGGTTAAATTAGAGCTGTACCGTAAAGATCACGTCTTTACCTGCGGTGACACTGCCTTGGGCTTTGTCGAGGTATTTGACATCTTCCATGTTTGCCAAAACGACAGGAGTGAGTAGGCTGTCGACTTGGTCTTTTAGATAATCAATATCGAATGACAGGATCGGATCGCCGACTTTCACTTCTTGACCTTCCTGGGCTAAACGTTTAAACCCTTTGCCTCTCAGCTCGACTGTACCTACACCAAAGTGAACAAATAGCTCTAAACCTTGGGGAGACTCAATGCTGAATGCATGATTTGTCTCAAAAATTTTACCTATGGTGCCGTCGATAGGCGCCAGAATTAATTCGCCTTTGGGGGCGATAGCGATGCCATCACCGACAATCTTTTCAGCAAAAACCACGTCGGGGACTTTTTCAATGGCGACAATATCCCCGGAAACGGGGGCATATACCATGATACCGCCAGCTAATTGAGTCTGGCCCGATACCAAGCGCCTTATTCGGCTTAAAAATCCCATAATCTAGAGCCTCTTTTGCTTGTTTTTGTCATTGTTTTTGTTCTGTAATGCAGCATAACGAATAAATGTCTCTATTTATAGCTTGTTATACACTGCTGTAAGTTTGCAATTCTATCTTGTTGTAATGCTGTGTGAGCTAATGCCGAAAATTGTGTGATGCTGCCTTGGCAAATAGCTGCTTTCACTTCTAAGAGTGAGCTTAAGTTAACACTGAGTTCGTCCAACCCCATGCCGATTAACAGTGGCGCAATTTGCGGTGAACTGGCGAGTTCACCGCACAGAGAAACTTTAACATTAGCGGCCTTAGCTTGGGTTATTGTCATGTTAATTAAGGCTAAAATGGCAGGCGAAAGGGACGGATAGTCACGGGTAAGCTGCGGGTTTGTCCTATCGGCGGCCATTGCATATTGGGTCAAATCGTTGGTACCAATGCTGACAAAATCGAGTCTTGGCAGCATAGCGTTGAGGTTGAATACCGCAGCAGGTGTTTCGACAACGATACCGTAGCTAAGTTCGCCATAGCCTTTCTCTTCTTCTTCCAAGGCATCTTGGCACTGGGCAATGAGTGCAAACACCTCGTCCAATTCTTCGACTTGATTGACCATAGGGAACATCAAACGGATCGGGCCATGGTTAGCGGCACGCAGAATGGCCCTCAATTGGGTTTTAAATAATTCTGGGTGCGCCAAGGTGTAGCGAATGCCGCGAAGACCCAAGGCGGGATTATCTTCAATTTCTTGGCATAAACAGGGTAGTTTTTTGTCTGCACCTATATCTAAGGTACGGATGGTAAAGGTTTTACCGCCTAGGGCGTGTAATGCATCGCAATATAAGCTGTATTGGGCTTTTTCATCGGGCAGGGTGGCGACGTTCATCAACATAAATTCGGTGCGAAACAAACCTATTCCATCGGCGCCGACATCGCTGACATGGGTGATGTCGTTGAGATTACCCACGTTTGCCATGAGTCCCACAGTATGACCGTCTTGGGTTTGCGCTGGGACATCCTTGTAAGTTTGAAGTGCTGCGCGCCTTGCTTGTTCATGGTGAAAGGTGACTGTGAGTCTTGCCTGTTGGTCTGGATTGGGATTGACACAAAGTTCACCCGCGAGTGCATCGAGCACTAAGGGCGTGCCGTTGGGAATAGAGTCTGCGTCGAACTGACAACTTAACATGGCTGGAATGCCAGCTGCTCTGGCTAAAATGGCCGTATGGCTCGTTAAACCGCCCGTTTTCAGTACAATACCGCAAAGGTTTTCCCGCGGCAGTAAGGCAAATTCGGCGGGGGTCAAATCCTGCGCTAATAAGATAGTGGGTCTATCGAGTTTTTCGAGTCCTTGAGCTAAATAGCCGTTTATCGCCGCGACGACTCTTTGGCCTAAACAGCGCACATCTTGGGCTCTATTGGCTAAATAGGGATCATCTAAGGATTGTAATTCATTGGCCTGATGGGCAAAAATACGTTCAACCGCCACACTTGCCGACAATTGTAAGGTGCGAATGGCATCGTTCACTTGCTCGATTAATTCATCGTCTTCTAATAACAATAAGTCGGCTTCGATCAACTGATAATTTTCGGAGTCACTATCGAGTGCAGCTTGACTGTGGGTCAGTTGTGCCTGTAGTTCTTGCAAGGCTTTGGCAAATTTACCCTGTTGTTGAGGGATTTTAGACAGGGGAATAGGGCGATAATCGAGGTGATGTTCGGTGTGGAGCAGGTGAAGTGCCTGTCCAAAGGCAATTCCCGATGACACTATAATCCCCGTTATTGACATATCCCTTCCTAAATTAACCACTGAACTGAGTGTCCGTTAGCGATAGCGAGTCTAGTTGAGTGACGCTAAGCTTGTAAAGTGTTTGTATGTAAAGCATTAGCATGTCAAGACGGTCAAGATGAGTTTTTTGCGTGTCGGTTAAACCTGCAGATAAACGCACTTTAGCGGAAGAAAAGGCCTAGCTTAGGGTTATGAGCAGCTCAGAGACTTTCTCAACCGCGGCCTGTGCCTGTTCACCTTCGGCAAACACTCTTACCGTGACGCCAGAATATAAGCCTAAGGTTTGTAGCTTAAACAGACTCTTAGCACTGGCTTGCTTACCATTACATTCGACCATGACATCACAGTCAAAGGTTTTGGCTTCTTTAACCAGTAAGGCTGCTGGACGGGTGTGAATGCCATGTTTGGCGGTAATGGTGACTGTTTTTTCGTACATAGTAGATGAGCTCATATTTAAAGGGGTATTACACTTCGTCTTTCGATTCTATGATGTGATAGCCCTGTTTTTTCAAGGCGGCGATGGCACTTTTGAGGCGATTATTTTTTACTAAAATGTAATCGGTATCAAAGGTCGAAATCGCAAAAATACTGATTTGTTCGTTCGCTAAGGTGCCAGACACTTTAGATAAAATGCCTGTCATCGAAAATCCCAGTGGCCCGAGTACTTCAAAGCAACACCAGCCCGGTTCTTGCTCTAGGCTGTCGAGTTCCATTTCACTGGAAACGACTAAAGATAAACCTTCTTGGGTCTTACCAATGAAATACATGTCCTGTGCAAAAACCTCACTGGGCAATACGGCATTCGGGCTAAAGCTATGAATGGTGTACTGTTCAGGGTGAACGGCTAAGGTCATTCGCATGGCAGTGTCTCGGTTGGATTTTTAAGGCTAAAGCATACCGCATATCAAACGTTAGCGTGACAGAGAATTTGTGGTTAATGGGATTTTTTCGTTGAAATTCATTGTTGGTGAGCTAGTGGTTAACAAGCGTTACCAGAAGGTTTACCCAAAGAAAAGGGCGCCCTATGGCGCCCCAATCGACAAGTCATGCCGTTCTCATACACTTTAGTTAGATTTTAAACTGGCCTAAGGTGCGGGACATGTCTTGGCTAATGTCTTGCAGTGACTGAGCTGCATGGCTATTACTTTCGTTAGCTTTTACTGAGACTTCGGTTAATTCCGAAATATTACAAATATTTCGATTAATTTCTTCGGTCACCAATGATTGCTCTTCAGTGGCGCTGGCTAATTGTGTGTTCATGTCACTGATATGGGCAATCAATTGCAGAATCGCCGCCATGGCTTTACCCGCTTCGTGGGCTTGAGCCTGCAGCTCATCGGATTGCAGTTGAGTTTGATTGTTGCTCTTCATCACAGAGCCTACACCGGATTGGATCTCGCTAATGATTTTTTGGATCTCATTGGTCGAGTCTTGGGTGCGAGTAGCAAGGGCGCGGACTTCATCGGCAACCACGGCAAAACCACGGCCGTGGGTCCCTGCTCGAGCAGCTTCAATGGCGGCATTGAGGGCGAGCAAGTTGGTCTGCTCGGCAATGCTGCGGATCACATCGAGAATGCTACCGATTTGCTGTGAGGCGACGCCCAGCTTTTGGGTGATGACTTCAGAGGCTTTTAATTCTGCCACCAGTTTTTCTGTGTTGCTGACTGTGTTGTCGATCACGACTTGGCTTTGCTGCGCTTGTTCTTTTACGCTGTTCGCCGCATCGGCCGCTTGCTGGGTGTTGCTCGCCATTTCATGGGTGGTCGACAGCATTTGATTGACGGCTGTGGCGACGCTGCCTGTTTCTCTGTGGATATGTTCAGCACTCTGATTGGACTCTTCAACTGCAATCAAAAGCTGTTTTGCATCTTTATCTAATGCTTGGCCTAAAGGTTGTAAATGGCCGACCATGTCGCCAATTTTTTGGGCGAACATGTTGAAGGCGCGGGCGAGATGGGCAATCTCATCTTTACCTTGAGCATTAATGCGCTGACTTAAGTCGCCTTCGCCTTGGGCAATATCTTCAAGGGCATCAATAGCATCATTTAATGGTGAGGTGATGGAATGGTTAAGCACAAGGAAGAAGGCAAAAATCGGCACTGAAATCAAAAACATGATAATTAGATAGTCGATAATGACTGACTTTAAGCTCGCTTTGACATCGCTAAGATAAGCGCCTGTGATGACTGTCCAGCCCCATTGCGGGTAGTAACGGGCTTCAGCAAGCTTGTCTTCTATCGCACGGGTCATAGGATCGGCGATAGGGTATTCGAGGGTTGTTTTCGATTTAGCACGTGCTAATGGCAGCATAGTGGCTAAGGGATTTGTGCCATTAGGTAACTTGAAGGTTAATGCTGAGGTGCCAATAAGATTTGCGCTATCCCCGTGGGCGAGGATTTGATTATTATCATCAATAACAATGAAGTAGCCGGAACCGGAATAGCGAGTTTGATTGATTAAATCCGCGGCGATTTGTTTAGCTTCTGCTTCGCTAAATTTACCTTTGAGCGCATCCTGACGGTGCACATCTATCACGCTTAAAATGCTGGCGAGCTGACCGTCTATCTGCAACCATTTCTGCTCAATTAAATTACTGTACTGTTCTTTAATTGAAAAACTGGCAAAACACACTGTTCCTATCGCGGCCATAAGGAGCATCATCATTAAGCGTTGCAAAATGGTAAATCGGCGCAAAAATGTGATCATTTGGATTCCTTAAGGGCTTATTATTGTGCATTAATATACCTGCGAATCAATCTCAATTGAATCGTCTGTGACATAAATTAAGCAAAAGCCGTTATAAAATATGAGTTTCTTTGATCTAAAGCAGGGAATAGTGATAGGGAACTTTAATCTGTTGCATTATGGGGCATGTTCTTATTAAGTTAGGCCGTTTTATAAGTCGTTTCATGTTGAAGGTTTTATCTGATCTATTAAATATCAATAAGTTAGCATTATGTTAATTTTGCCATCTTGCTATATTAGGCTAATCAATTGTTTTAATTTTGATTTTTTACGCTTTTACGCGCAAGATTAATTCATTATTCAGTTTGAGAATCGATTATGACCACAAATACTATCGTAACGTCGGATGATATTTTACTGAAGTTATGCCACTCAGTCGCCCACGTCCTTTCTAGCACCAGTGCCAGCAATGTTACCCATGCGGGTATGGTACAAAGTATTGCGCGTACTCGTCTTAAACCTGATCTCGGTTGTTTCTCGATTTTCGACGGTGGTTTTTCAGGGCTGGTTGTGATCAACTTTTCAGCTTCGGCGGCGATTGAAATCTACCGTCGCTACATGCTGAACATGGGCATGCCTGAGTCTGAGCTCGCGTTTTCGCATACGTCAGATGAAGTGAGTAATGTGATGGGCGAACTGATGAACCAAATTCTAGGGGATTTTATTAATAAAATTTCTAAAGAATTGCAAACATCCATCAGCCAAAGCCAACCAAAAATGTTGACGATTAATAAAGAGTTAACTATATCAATCGACGCTAACTTAGACGATGCGGTTGCCCGTAGAGTGTCGTTTAGAACTGAAAATAACCATATTTTCTACCTCGAGTTTGCCATGGACAAAACCGAATTCATTCGCTTAGATGAATTTGTCTACGATGAAGAATTCGATCCCGATAGTCTGTTAGAGCAGCACAGTTCGATTGGGGGAAATAACGACTCAAATTCGAATGTTTCGCCTTGGGTTAAGATGGCCGATAAACCCGCCATTGCGACTCGTGCCATTGATAATGAAGCCGATGATTTGTTCGATCAGCTCGGCATTTAACCAGAGTCTCTAATGTAAGACGGATGTTAACGCATTCGTCTATACAAGTGGGTGGAACTGTTTTAGTATCGACGCAAAATAATAACTAAGGTTAAATCCTCTTTATGGCATCGAAAGCGACCTCGATTGATATTGCTTATCGTGCTGGCGTATCCCAGTCAACGGTTTCCCGTGCCCTTAGAAACAGCCCGTTAGTCAATTTAGAAACTCGCCAACGTATTCAAACTATTGCCAAAGAGCTGAATTATAAGGTCGATAAAAATGCCAGTAATCTTCGCACCCAAAATAGCCATACCTTAGCGCTGTTATTGTGTGAAGACCCCACCAACGATGACTCGTTAATCAATCCTTTTTTCCTGTCTATGCTTGGCTCCATTACCCGAGCAACGGCGCAGCAAGGTTATGATTTATTGGTTTCTTTTCAGCAATTGTCCAGCGACTGGCACGCCGATTATGAAGACAGTAATAAAGCTGACGGCATTATTCTGCTTGGTTACGGTGACTACATGGACTACGAGCAAAAGCTGGAGCGATTGCTCGCGCAGAATACTCACTTTGTGATCTGGGGGGCTGAGCATAACAATAAGTCAGTGCTATCGATTGGTTGTGATAATCATCAAGGCGGCTTGATTGCCACAGAGCACTTGATTTCCCTTGGCCGCAACGCTTTTGCCTTTTTAGGCGATGCCTCGAGCCACAGCCCTGAGTTTAGGGACAGATATTTAGGCCATGTGAAGGCGCTGCAAATGGCGAATATTGCTGTCGATCGCACTAAGCAAGTGTCGGCAATTAGCACTGAAAGTGCTGGTTACGATGCGGCTATGGCATTGATGGCCAAAGGCGCACAGTTTGATGCTATTTTTGCGGCTAGCGATCTGATTGCCATTGGTGCTATTCGTGCGCTGAAAGAGAAGGGCATTTCAGTCCCAGAACAAGTTGCAGTGGTGGGATATGATGATATTCCTGTGGCGAGTTTTGCCAATCCGCCATTAACGACCATTAAGCAGAATACCCAATTAGCCGGTGAAATCTTAGTCGACAGTGTACTCAAACTTATCCGCGGACAAGAGGTGAGTGCGCAGCTTATTCCGACAACCTTAGTGGTTCGCAGTTCCTGCGGCATTGATAGTGCGCCGCTTAAGCCGTTATAGATAGGCCATTCTTGCTAGGAGCTTGCTGTTTTTTGCTGGCAAGTCGTTGAGCACTTAATTTGCTTATTGAAAAATTGCCGATAATCCTTGGATTTATCGGCTTTTTGCTGTTTGAGTTCACTTGCCTGCGTATTGACGCAAAAATTTTGGTACGTCTGCTTTGGTTTTCTTAGCGATTTTTTGCAGTAACTCGAAGGTGGGGGCATTGACGCCAAACTCTTGCTGAAGGTCTGCCAGCATAGCCAGCCACAAATGGCCGGTCATTTCGGCATCGGCTAAGGCGCGGTGAAAGGTGCCATCGGTTGGTAACTGTTTATAGCGCACTAAAGTACCTAACTGATGATTGGGTGCCGCTTGATATAAACGTCTCGCCACCAGCAAGGAGCAACCAAATTGCCCTCGATAGCGATGGCGAATTTGGGCAAATTCCGCGTCTAAAAAGCGCTGATCAAATGCCGCATTGTGGGCGACTAAGTTATGATCGGCGATAAAGTCGGCAAAACGCGCCATCACTTCATTGCAGGGCGCTGCATCCCTGAGCATTTGATTGCTGATCCCTGTGTAGTCCTCAATAAAACGACTTATTCTAAATTCTGGGTTCATCAACTCTGAAAATCTTTGGGTGATCACGCCGTTTTCAATCAGCACAGCTCCGATTTCAATCGCGCGGTCCCCTTGATTGGGCGATAGCCCCGTGGTTTCAAAGTCGAGCACGACCAAAGTGTTAGCTGCAGATGTAGGCATAGATCTTATGTGGACTCTATAAATGATGTGTCAGCATTGCCGTCTTTGACAGCGCAATGCTTTTAGATAAGCCGATTGTAATTCAATACGTTAGTAAATTCACTATCACATTGACGCTGATAAAAGATTTAATGCTTTGTTGATCCGGTCGAGCTTTCTTGGTTTCGCTTCCTGTTAGCATTTACCTCTATGAATAACAGTTTGGTTTGTGAGCGACCCATGCAACTCGATATTAATGGCTTAACGCCCGCGCAATTTTTAGCAGAATATTGGCAGAAAAAACCTTTGGTTATCCGCCAAGGATTCAAACATTTTCAAGATTTAATCTCGCCCGAAGAATTAGCGGGCTTAGCCATGGATGAACTGGTGGAATCTCGGCGAGTGTACCAACAGGCAGGGCAATGGCAGGCTGAATTTGGCCCTTTTGATTCCTACGATCATCTCGGTGAACGGGATTGGACTTTGATCGTGCAAGCCTTGAACAACTGGGTGCCCGATGCAGAAGCCCTGATCCAATGTTTTGATTTTATTCCGCGCTGGCGTTTAGATGATGTGATGGTGAGTTTTGCGACGCCTGGCGGTGGCGTGGGGCCGCATATAGATCTGTATGATGTGTTTATTTGCCAAGGTTCGGGACGTCGCCGCTGGCGCGTAGGCGATCTGGGGCCGCACAAAGAGTTTGCCGCCCATCCCGCTTTGCTGCACACAGAAGCCTTTGAACCGATTATCGATACTGAGTTATTGCCCGGTGACATTCTTTATATTCCCCCAGGATTCCCCCATGACGGCATAACCTTAGAACAGTCTTTAAGTTTTTCAGTAGGTTATCGCACCGCTTCCGCCAAAGATATGGTAAGTGCTTTGGCCGATCATCTGTCTGAGCAAGATTTAGGCGCACAGCAGATTGAAGATCCAGATCGCGAGCTGACAACGCGCAGTGGTTGTGTAGATAATCGCGATTTAGCGCGGTTACGCACGCAACTGACTAATATGTTAACCGATGAACTGGTGAGCGAGTTTTCGGGCCGCTATTTAACTCAATCTAAATGCGCCCTCGATTTACCCGATGAGCCGTTGGACATCACGCAAGACGAAGTGCTCGCTTGGCTCTATGAGCAGCCGCTTATTCGCCTCGGCGGACTGCGTTGTTTGTATTTTGATATCAATGTGGGACAAGGCGTTGTCTATATTAATGGTGATAAGTATCAGCTCTCTGCCGAATTGGCCGCGGTGATCCCACTCCTGTGTGATAGCAATCAGTTAGATAAAGCCGCCTTAGCCCACTGGTTAGCCGATACCGATTTGCTTACGCAGCTTACTGAGTGGGTGAACTTCGGTTACTGGTACTTTGAAGACCTGAGTGATGAAGAGTGTTAAGGCTGAATTAGATCTAAAGCCTTACAGGTTTAAAAACTGAACAGTTTTTAAAGTGGCATGTCAGCGACTTACTGACACGGTATTCTTTTATCAATGGACTGATAGTAATGTCATTTGCATAGTACTGTTCAGTCATACTGAGCAATGAAAGCATTGGTCAAAGTCGAGGTAGTAACTCAACCAAATTCACTTAGTTGTGGCACGCCCTGTCATCGGAATAAAAAAGGAGGCTAATTAGCCTCCTTTTTGTGGTTTAAATCTTAGTGAGTATTACGCAGCACGTTCCTGTGAAGTGGTTGAAACCACTTCTGGACGAAGTTCTGCTGGGTCAAAGTCATCAACGTTGATTGATTTCATACGACCAATTTCTGCTCTTTCCAGTAATTGCACTTCGGCATCGCTTAACACTCCTAAGGCTTTACCTTCTGCGGCAACTTTATCTAACCACATAAATGGTAGACGTTTACCACTGGCTTTACAGACTTTGTCATGTAGCGGTTCAGACGCGATGATGTCGAGTAGTGTTTGTTCTTGGATCCCCACAGCATTGTGCTCAGAGTTGGTCCAGAACTGACCTTTACCTAAACGGTTACGGCTTTCACATGGTGTTTGCATGATCTTAGCGACTTTATGATCTAACACATCGCTTGGGCGTTTCAGTGGACGACCGAATGGGAACATCACCACACGTAATACGCCACCAAGGCCCATAGGGAAGTTATCCAGTAAATCGTCTAAAGAAGCTTGTAGCTTATATAGCGCATCTTCAACTGCCCATTGTACTAATGGCAAGTCGTCGGTTTGACGGCCTTCATCTTCATAGCGTTTCAGCGTGGCTGATGCCAGATACAGTTGGCTCAGTAAGTCACCTAAACGGGCAGAGATACGTTCTTTACGTTTAAGGTTGCCGCCCAAGGTTGCCATGGCTAAGTCAGAAAGCAGGGCAAGGTTGGCACTGAAACGGTTCATCTGTTGATAATAACGCTTGGTTTTATCTGAATAAGGCGCGTTAGAGAAACGGCTTGATGTCAGACCTAACCAGAAGCTACGGATGAAGTTACTGGTCGCAAAACCAATATGACCAAAAATAGCTGCATCGAAGTTAGCTAAACCTTGACCCGATTCAGTATCAAACGCTGACTCCATTTCTGCGAGTACATACGGATGGCAACGAATTGCGCCTTGGCCGTAGATGATCATAGAACGGGTAAGGATGTTTGCACCTTCAACAGTAATTGCGATAGGCGCAGCTTGGTAGCCACGGCCTAAATAGTTATTGGGGCCAAGACACACGCCTTTACCGCCGTGAATATCCATGGCATCGATAACGCATTTCTGCATTCTGTCGGTCAGGTGATATTTCACAATCGCAGAGATAACCGACGGTTTTTCACCTAAGTCGATACCTGTGGTGGTCAAAGTCGTTACAGCATCCATCAGATAAGCGTTACCGCCGATGCGTGCCATTGGCTCTTCGATACCTTCAAGCTTGCCAATAGGCAATTTGAACTGACGACGAATGCGAGCATAAGCACCTGTTGCCAGCGCTGCGGTTTTCACGCCGCCAGCTGAGTTTGATGGCAGTGTGATACCACGACCCACAGATAAACATTCCACCAGCATGCGCCAGCCTTGACCAGCCATTTTCGGGCCGCCAATGATGAAGCTTAATGGCACGAATACTTCGTTGCCGCGAGTCGGACCGTTTTGGAACATGCAGTTGAGCGGGAAGTGACGACGACCCGTTTCTACTCCTTCCACATCAGTAGGGATCAAAGCACAGGTGATGCCGAGTTCTTCTTTATCGCCAAGTAGATGCTCTGGATCGCGCAGTTTAAAGGCTAAGCCTAATACTGTCGCAACAGGGGCTAAAGTGATGTAACGCTTGTTCCAAGTCAGCTTCATCCCCAGAACTTCTTCGCCTTCCCATTGGCCTTTACACACAATACCAAAGTCAGGAATCGAGCCTGCATCGCTACCGGCTTCTGGGCTGGTCAGTGCAAAACAGGGGACTTCTAAGCCTTTGGCTAAACGCGGTAAATAATGGTTTTGTTGCTCTGGCGTGCCGTAATGTTGCAGCAGCTCTCCAGGGCCTAAAGAGTTAGGTACGCCAACAGTTGAAGCCAACTCACTGCTTAAGCCCGCCAGTTTTTGTAACACGCGAGATTGGGCATAAGCTGAATATTCTAAACCGCCGTATTTTTTCTTAATGATCATGGCGAAGAAACCGTGATCTTTCAGATATTGCCATACGTCGGCAGGCAGATCGGCAAGTTGATGTGATACTTGGTGTTGATTCACCATGCGGCACACTTCTTCAACAGGGCCATCGAGGAAGGCCTGTTCGTCTGCACTTAAACGCGCAACGGGGTAGTTATGGAGTTTTTTCCAGTTCGGGTTACCCGCAAACAGATCCGCTTCCCACCAAGTGGTGCCGGCTTCAATCGCTTCTTTCTCTGTTGAAGACATTTCCGGCATGATGCCGCGATATACCTTCATCAGTGGACGACTGATCACATTTTGTCTAAATGCACTGATATTTAACGGCAGCGCGATCACGAGGAAAACGATCCAAGAGATAGGGCCGACAACATCGAGTGTCCATCCTGCTGTCATCACAACAGCGGCTGTAATAGTGGCAGTGAGCAAAGATACCCGAAGGTAAGCTAGGGCTCCTAGCACTAAGATCATGGCGATGATCCAAAGTAGGGTAGTCACTGTAATTCTCCTTAAATATGACCGAGTGCCAACCACAGGTCATAGAGTGTTTTATTGATTGCGATCACAATTATAGTTTGTGGTCAGACCTGTGTCGCATAAAAGTTAAACCTAAGAGAATTTTAATACAAGTATTTTTCAAACAATTGTTTAAATTATTTGTCAGCTTTGATCATTCCACAAATGTCATCAACTAGTTACAATGCCAATAAGTAGTTTTTTTGATTGATGATAGGCGAGAAATATGTGCGAGTTACTGGCGATGAGCGCCAATGTGCCGACCGATATTGTGTTTAGTTTTACGGGATTAGCACAACGTGGTGGTGTAACTGGTCCCCACGTGGACGGCTGGGGTATTACTTTTTACGAGGGGAAAGGTAGCCGTACTTTTAAAGATGCTTGCCCGAGTAGCGAATCGCATATTGCAAAATTGATCAAATCCTACCCGATTAAAAGTGAGGTGGTGATAAGCCATATTCGCCAAGCGAATCGCGGCTGTGTGTCTTTAGAGAACACTCATCCTTTTACCCGCGAATTATGGGGACGTTATTGGACCTATGCCCACAATGGTCAATTGACGGACTATCTGCCCAAGTTTCATGTCTCGCGCTATCAACCCGTAGGCGATACCGATAGCGAACTTGCTTTCTGCTGGATTTTGGAACAAGTCGCCCAGAAGTTTGGCGGTACTAAACCTGAAGATATGTTGGCAGTTTTCCATTACGTCGCAACGTTGGCCGAGCAAATCCGTGCCTTAGGTGTGTTCAACATGATATTGAGCGATGGCGAGCATTTAATGAGCTATTGCAGTAATAACTTATGTTACATCACTCGCCGCGCGCCGTTTGGTAAAGCGAAACTTATTGATACCGATGTGGTGATTGATTTTGATAAGGAAACTACCGCCCATGATGTTGTGACTGTGATTGCGACTCGCCCATTGACCGAGAATGAACAGTGGCGCGTTATGCAGCCGGGTAACTGGAAGCTGTTCAGATTGGGTGAGCTGTTAATCGATCTCTGATGTGATACCACTGAGCTAAATAATGAGGGCAAGCGGATTTACGGTTGACTTTGTTTTGTTCAGGTCACTTTATTAAAAAGTTCGAGTCAGTATCTAACATACCTTCTAGCAATCAGTGATGAACCATTAGCGATGAACATTAACTGAACTTAGAGGTAGGCCCTAAGTTCAGTTAGATATAGTTCAGTTAAATATAGTTCGGTTAGATATTAGTTCGGTTGGGCTTTATTCGATATGAGTTTGGCTTTAGTTCAGTATTGTGAAGCTAAGGCTTTGTATCATTGGGTTAAGTTTATACATCTTAACTCAATGCCTTACCGATTAACCTTCAGTCGTGCCGAGCAGTTTAGGCACTAGCGGTTTCTCTGCAATGTCTGCAGGTATGGTTTCTTGGTTCGGCACTTCATCGAAGTGGTACTTCAGCAACTTAATATCGAGCTGCTTACTGCCTTTTTCAAAATGTGTTAACCGCACGGGCAAATATGCTAAGTCAGGCGCCATCCAGAAGAAGGTTTGACGCTTTTTATTGTCACGCACGACTTCAATTTTGACTGTGTCGTAACTGCCGCTGTCGATGTTCATTCGTTCTTTACCGATCACATGAAACTTGTATTCATCGACTTCGTTGTCCTTGACCATCTTATAGTCGAGCACTTCTTTGCCCGCCATCATATCTAGCCTAAATTGCAACTGCACCATAAGAGGATCAAAGATTTTATCATCATAGGGAAACTTGCCTTTTTCATCTTTGTAACGGGTATGAATAAAGCCTTGAGCTTTGGCGAATGCGGTTTGCTCCGTGTAATTAGGCCCGACACCTTGGCGTTGTTGTAAGTAACGCAAAGGACTGAGCTGCGTATCATTTTGAGTAAATTCACTCAAGATGTGACGCACATCGGTTAACAATAACAGGCTGAGATCGCTATCAAAACGATACTTAAACACGCCATCTTCGGGATTGGGTAGCGTGTATTTGGCTTTTCCTAATTCAATGTCTCCATAGTTGACTTGGTATTCGGCCGTCTGCGGTGTTAGCGGCGTTGGCGCTGCCATGGCAAACATACTTTGAGTGAGGACGGTAAAACTCACTAATAATGTGGGAATGGTACGCAAAGAATGCTCCTTGGGTCGCAGGTTTTCACCTTGTATCACTACAGAATTGTCGGTAGTGGTTGATAAAAAAGTGTCGAGTAGCATGCTTACTTACACAGTTCTGGGTCAATCAGTTGAGCATAAATCAATTATCGGATCGACTGTAAGCAGGTTATAGCCGAGGACGACGTTTCTGTAAATAGAGATGTAAATAGTTTATGGATCAATATATTAAACTAAAATGGCATTGCCATGACTAAAGTCACCAGATCCGGGCGCCACTCGTATTCAGACAAATTAATTTTGCCGCAGTTCACTGTTATCCCTTCAATTCTTAATAATTCCATCTGTTCTTGAAAGAAGGTTGAATTTTTCTCGAAGGATATTTTGCCTTGACTATTGAGTACCCTATGCCAAGGGAGTGACAAATGTTCGGGAGCTGCTTTCAGTGCTTTTGACACATAACGCGCTCGTCCCGGTAATCCTGCATAATCGGCAATTTTGCCATAGCTGCTGACTTTACCCTGCGGGATCATGGCGACGATATGCCAGATTTTCGCCATAGGAGACAAGTCCACTGCTTGGGGCTGTTTTCTCGCTACACTCTGTTTATCTTGTTCAAGGTATTGATACAGTGGTGATTTGTCTTTAGGGAACGATGCCATTGAATTGTTAACCCTCAGCTTAATGGTATTGATACCAATCACATTAAATATCTAATCAGTTCAAAGCCTCACAGGTATTTAAATCTCAGGCGCATTGACGCAGAAATCGTTATTCTCTTTTAAGTCAATGCAACACCGGAGTGGGATACCTGTGAGGCTCCCAAAGGGCGGGTTTCAAAACGCTTTATACTGCGTTTAAGGCTTTCGACAGAGCACCACTATGCCTTCAAGCCTTCGCCTTGTCTAAAGCGCGTTGAATTCTCGCTGAATGAACAGATATTTAATACGATTGGTATGACTCACAAAGAATCACGCTCAAAAACTTTTGCTTGATGAGCTCACGCTAGTGTAACGGTAAAGCGTGGCTTAGCGGAAGATGTGAGGGTATTTGGCATTTAAAGGATTAAGCACTTCTCGATATTTTTATCGGCTAGCTCGATTACTAACAAAATATTTAAACTGTTTTTAGCTTAAATATTGTGTAAATGGTCAAATAGTCCATAATAGCGCCAATTTTTTTGACTCGATGAGAGAAGATAACTGGCATGGCTGTACTCGATATTCTAACTATTCCCGATGAGCGCCTTAAACGTAAAGCGCAACCTGTAAAAGATATTGAAGCTGTTCAGGGATTTATCGATGATTTAATCGAAACCATGTATCACACGGACGATGGTATAGGTTTAGCGGCAACTCAAGTCGGCAGTACAGATGCCATTATCGTGATCGATTTATCTGACGGTCGCGACCAGCCTTTAGTGCTGATTAATCCTGAGATTGTTGAAAAGTCAGGTGAGTTCGTCGGTGAAGAAGGTTGTCTGTCTATCCCAGGTTATCGCGCTAAAGTGTCACGTTTTGAAAAGGTCAAAGTGACAGCCTTAGACAGAACTGGCAAGGCTATCGAAATCGAGACTGATGAGTTTTTAGCTATAGTGTTGCAGCACGAAATCGACCATTTGCATGGCAAAGTATTTATCGAACATTTATCCATGCTAAAACAACAAATTGCCCTTAAAAAAGTGCGTAAATACGCTTAACTTTTGACTTAAGTTGTATTTTAGAAGGTGGTTGTACCTATTGACTAGCCGCATTTATAGTGCGGCTTTTTTGTATTTAAAATCTAATCAAAGAAGATTAATGCAGTGATATGTGAACATAACAGCTTGTTTTTACTCTGATGAGTGGATAAGGTAACCAAAAATCTGCATTATACCAATCGTATTAAATATCTGTTCATTCAGCGGGAGTTTAACGCGCTTTAGACAAGGCGAAGGCTTGAAGGCATGGTGCTCTGTCGAAAGCCTTAAACGCAGTATAAAGGGCGTTGAAACCCGCCCTTCGGGAGCCACACAGGCATCCCACTCCGGTGTTGCATTGACTTAAAAGGGAATGACCATTTCTGCGTCAATGCGTCTTGGATTGAGATGCCTGTGAGGCTCTGAACTGATTAGATATTTAATGTGATTGGTATTATTGTAGGTTCAGTTTTCATCATTAACAGCAAGTGTATGGATACGGTAGGGAAACAAATGAAACTTAAGGTATTAGCCTGTGGTATAGCCTCATTCGCAATGCTTTCACTGGGTGGTTGTAGTGCATTTTTTAACGGTAATACTACTGAGAAAAATGCGGTATCAAGTAGCTTAGTTGAATATTTATACCCTGATGAGAAGAGTCGCCAAGCCCAGCAGCCATCCTTACCTGTGCTGCGTTTACCTATTACCGTCGGCATCGCTTTTTTGCCTTCGTCCCATTGGCAAGCCGATGCAATTGATAGCCGAACTCAGATGGCATTACTTGATAAGGTTAAAAAATCCTTTGTCAAATATGACTATATTGATCGTATCGAAGTGATCCCAAGTACCTATCTTAAAAATGGTAAAGGTTTTGAAACCTTGCAGCAGGTTGCTCGCCTGCATGATGTTGATGTTATGGCATTGGTTTCTTACGATCAATTGATGCAAAGCCACGAGAACAAATCCTCCATCCTTTATTGGACTATCGTGGGCATGTATTTAATTCCCGGTAATGAAAATGCGATTCAAACCTTTGTTGATACAGCCGTTTTCGATATGCGTAGCCAGAAGATGTTATTTAGGGCGCCAGGTATTAATCAGTTAACTGAGAGTTCAACCGCTGTTGGCGTGACGACAACCCTAAGAGATAAATCCTACGAGGGCTTTGATCTTGCGGTGAACGACATGATAGTCAATTTAGATGACGAGCTTGCCCGTTTTAAAACTCGGGTTAAGGAAGAGCACGTCGCCACCATAGAACATAAACAAGGTTACAGCGGCGGTGGCAGCTTATCTTTATTAATACTTTCACTATTGGGCATTTTTGCGATGCGCCGTTTAACGATTTGCCGTGAATAAAGAAATTAAGCGCAAATTAAGATCGTTAAGGATGAGCAAATTGAAGTTTGCTTTGAATCAAGACGTGAGCAAAAAGTATATAAAGTTGAGCACAGGTTCTGGTTACCAATTTACTTGTAGTTAACGTTTTGATTTTTTTTAAAGTGGTTTACAGAGGCCGCGGTATTGCGTCGGACACCACTTAAGCGGCGCGATAGATTACGCGTTTAACAAGGAGAAAAATTAAATGGATTTAAATTCACTATTACTGTTTGCAGTTGCTTGCCTTGCTATCAATCTTATCCCTGGACCCGATGTCATCTACATTGTATCTAACACAATGAAAGGGAAAATGATCAGTGGGCTTAAAGCTGCGATGGGTTTAGGTGTGGGTTATTTTGTTCACACGCTTGCTGCTAGCTTGGGATTATCTGCCATCATTCTCAGTTCAGCGTTGGCTTTTAGTATTGTGAAGTGGTTAGGGGCCGCGTATCTAGTGTATTTAGGCATTCAAGCGTTAATATCAATGTGGCGTGGCAATAATAAAATTGTGGTTGATAACAATAGCAAACCAAACGGCAACGTAGTTTTCCAAGGCATTGTCGTTAGTGTACTTAATCCTAAAGTCGCTTTATTTTTCCTCTCTTTTTTGCCGCAGTTTATTGACCCGTTAGCGGGTTCAACGTCAATTCAGCTGTTAACCCTTGGTCTTATTTTCAGTTTGTTAGCGACCTTGTGTAACGTCCTTTATGCGTCGGCAGGAAGCTGGGTATTTAGTCGCCCCAATTCCCTGCGTTATTCGAGAGCCTTAGAGGGGATATCAGGTGTGTTGCTTATTGGCTTGGCCAGTAAAGTCATGACCAGTGATAGATAGTGGAATAAGGTCATTTTGTCGAGTAAGACATAAGTCCTCTTTGCTCTGATAGATATGAGCTTTTCAATCTAGCTATGACAAAGATCGCTTGTTACAACTTCACAAAATACGGTAGCGCGATGAGTGCTATGCCGATGCAGACGAGTAAGATTAGGTTGCTGACAAAATAAGGGTAGAGCATCAGGGCTATCCCAACGACGAGGGGGATGGGTGCACCTTGGCGTTTGCCATAGGTGAAAAAGCCAAGACCAAAGAGGCTAAAGACTAAACTCCATAGTAATAATGCTGGATTATCAAACATCTTGAGTTCCTCAATGGTTAGCCTAGGTAGGCTTTGACCTTATCACAGCGCCAAATTGGTCAATTAATTACTTAAACTATTGGTTAAACGGCTGCGTCGCTTTATTGAGTCTAATGCTGACTATCTCGTAGCGTAATTAAGCTTTATTCATCTTATTGCTGCGATGTTGCCTTATTTCACTCGTGCTATAGTTCATATAACTCTAAGGGTAAGCCGTCGGGATCGCTAAAGAAGGTGAATTTTCTGCTTGTGTATTCGTCAATGCGGACGGGTTCAACGGTAATGTGATGGCTATGAAGATGTTCGATGGCGGTTTCAATCGATGCTACGCGAAAGGCGAGATGCCTAAGTCCACAGGCTTCGGGATAGCTTGGTCGTTTGGGTGGATTATCGAATGAAAATAACTCAATTTGACTCTTATCGGCCAGTTGTAAATCAAGTTTATAGGACTTACGTGCCTCACGGAAATGCTCTGCAAGCACGGTAAGGCCAAGAATGGTTACATAAAAGTGTTTGGACTTTTGATAGTCGCTGCAAATAATCGCTGCATGGTGAATGCCGAGTAACATCGCTTTCCTTTGTGATTTTTAAAGGGTGATCAAATAAGATAGAAAGGTTTGAGAGTATAACGGTTAAAAAAAGATAGCGTCACAGTTTAGCGTGACGCTATCGGTCGATTTCACTTTTTAGCTCACCTAGGCTTTTTGCTCGTTTAATCTTCCAGCTCGAATATGGCTGAAGACAGCGGTGCAAGTTGCATCTGAACTTGTCCTTCACCTTGTTTGACAACCAACTGCGCTTTGTTGTCTTCCAGCAAATCCTTAAGTGGATAGGTCCCATCCGTTAACTGCCATTGGTCGATAAGTGGCTTTGGCAGCTTAAGGGATAATGGCTTTGCATGGGTTTGATTAAAGTTATTCACAATAATCAGTTTTTGGCCCTTTTTATTGGTCGTATTTTTCTCAAAGCGCACAAAGGCAAAAGTGCTGTCATCATAACCCGTTGCACTGCCATGAGTATCCATTGTGGCGGTTTGTGCGCTGCGGTTGGCGGCATCGAGTGAGTAATATTCTCCTAAAAGCGCAGGTACATTTTTACCTGTGCTTAGGTTCAGTAATTTTTGATAATAAGCCCGCAAAGTGACTTCCTTTAGGGTTGATTGTCCACCATCAAACTTGCCATTGTTCATCCAGCGCTGATGGGCGGGGACGCCAACATAGTCAAAAATACTGGTGCGTGATGCATGACCAAATCCTGGGTTGTCGATGGCGGCTTCTCCCACTTCTTGGCCAAAATACACTAACGTCGGTGAAGTGCCTATCGTTGCTGACACTACCATAGCGGGTAGGGCATAGTGTGGATTCACGGCTTGGGTTGCAGTGGGCTTATTTGTGTGTAGCGATGCTAAAAATGCTGCATTACCAATACGTTGCTCGTCGTGGTTTTCTAAAAAGTGCAGCATGTGAGATTCAATATCTTGCACTTTTGCCTGATCTGCCGCGATATTAGCTGTGCTGGTTTTACCCGCCATCACGGCTTTTAGGGTGTCGTAAACATCGACCTTATCGTACAGATAATCCATTTTGCCAAGTTGGATATAATCTCGGTACAAGTTAGGGTTATAGACCTCGGCCAAGATAAAGGCATCGGGATTTGTGTGTTTTATCTGGCTGTTGAGATAGCTCCAAAACTCCACTGGTACCATTTCTGCCATATCATAGCGAAAGCCATCGACCCCTTTCGCTAGCCAATACTGGGCAATCTGATTGAATTTAATCCAAGAGCTTGGGATCTCGGCTAAGTGTTGTTGCCAAAAAGCGTAATGCTGCGCCTGCGTTAAAGTGGCGAAATTGGCTGGCAGGCGAGGGAAGTCATACGTGCCATCGGGGCGTACGCCGTAATTGATTTTGACTGTTTCGTACCAATCATTGGCATCGGGCTTGGCTAAGCGTGAGCCATTGCCAGTCCATTTTGCGGGAAATTCGTTGAATTTGCCGTCACTTAAGGGGTGATCTTCTCCGCCCAATGGTTTAAGCCCTGCCGATAAGCTTGGCACTTCAAAGGCATGCGCTTGTCCCTTTTTCCCCTCCGAGCCATTATAAACATCAAATTTATCAACAACGTAATAGAAGTTGTTGTTTTTGGCGTACTCCAGACTGGTATCATCATCTTCGCCAAAATCGCGCACGCCTTGGGGTTTACTAACGGATTGATAATGGCGCGCCACATGGTTTGGCACGATATCGATAATCACCTTTAAGCCGTGGTGATGGGTACGGGCAATGAGCGCTTCGAACTCGGCTAAACGGTTGGCGGGATTGACCGCCAGATCTGGGTTGACGTTGTAGTAATCTTTGACTGCGTAGGGTGAGCCCGCGCGTCCTTTGACCACATCGGGATCATCAGTACTCACGCCAATCGCGCTGTAATCACCAATCAATGCATGGTGGGGAACGCCCGTGTACCACACATGGGTAACGCCTAGGTCCTTGATACTATTGAGTGCAACATTGTCGATATCATTAAACTTACCGACGCCATTGTCGGCAATCGTGCCCCAAGGTTTGTTGGTTGGATTTTTATTGCCATAAAGGCGAGTAAAGATTTGATACACCACAGGTTTAAGCGTCATAACCTCACTCTCAGACTTTGGTAGTAACTCATTATCAAGCGTCAGCGCCGATGCATTCACATCAGCCGATAAGCTAAAAAGCGAGGCAGTTAATAAAGAGGCGCTGAATAGAGCGTTTAAACATAAGTTGAGTGATGACTGTCGGCGCTGCGGGGCTTTCGCTGCTTGGGTTATAAGTAAAGCCACTATGGGAAATTTAGCCGCTTGTTGGCTCTGAGTCACTCGGGAATAGATAGGCGATAAAAAGCTCAAGACTGAATTCCTTTTAGGGTTGAGTTTTTGATTGGGTGAGTTGTTTGAGCCTGAGTTAAATCGCTAGCTGAGTAACTCATATGATTAGAGGTTTGACGGCTAGGTAAGCCAGTATTTAGCTGCGGTCTGGCTTTAAGCTCAAGGATAGTGACACCTGCATGGGGCAATGTTATCGCTTGATTGAGTGAAACGGTTTTGCCACTGATGATGTCAGTAGCGTCGCCGCTATCGCCAAGTACACTGGCAAAGCGGTTTACATCTAGCGTGACTGCTTTGTCATTTTTATTGTAAATCACCATGACTTTATCGGCCGAGGCCTGAGTGCAGGCATTGTGTTGGGTTTGAGAATTGTGTTGAGTTAGTGACTTAAGTGCTTCGGCTTTCTGTTCAGCTGATAATGGGTCATTCAATAAGCAACGAAATTGTACATAGATGCCATCCTGCGGCACAAAGTGCAGTAAATCACCTGATTGCAGCGCAGGGGATTGTTTACGGTAATTCAGTAGGGTACGGATAAATTGCTGTGCTTGTCGTTGAGGTTCACTCAGTCCTTGGCTGGTAAAGGCATTCGTGGCACTGTTGGCAAAACCACCGGGAAAATCACTGCGCACAACGCCATCGTGACGGCCTTCTGTCGGGCTGGTCATTAACACTTCTGTACCGTAGAACAGTTGCGGAATGCGTTTGGCGGTCAGCACATAGGTGAGGGCCATCTTGTATAAGTCTATATTTTCTTTCACTAAACTGAAGATACGATTGGTGTCGTGATTGCCTTCAAATAGCACTAGTTTACTGGGATCGGCATACACAACATCGTTGGCTAACATCTCGTAAAGCTTGATAAAACCTGTGTCCCAGTTTTCTGGCTCATTGAGGCTGACAATTAATTTTTCATATAGCGGGAAGTCCATCAAACTGGGTAAACCTGAGGTATAGCCATCGGCATTGATTTTGCCCTTTTGCCAATAGGACACTGTGATGGGGTTTGCGGTCCATTCTTCGCCAACAATATTAAAATTTGGGTACTCAGCCATTACGGCCTTAGACCATTTAGCGAGAAACCCTTTGTCGGCGTAGGAGTAAGTATCTTCACGTATCCCCGAAAGTCCTGCGTACTCGACCCACCAAATACTGTTTTGGATAAGATAGGTTGCCAGTTTTGGATTGCTTTGATTCAGATCCGGCATAGTGTCGGTAAACCAGCCGTCGACAAAATCAATATGATCTTGCGCTGCCGCGTAGGGATCTTGCACTGTCGTGCGCCTATGGCTGGTGAAACGGGGGCTGGTAACGCTGGATTTAATAGCACTGGATTTAGTATCGGCAGACTGCATCAAGTCAGGCTTGGATTTGCGATTATGTAGCTGCGTTTTTGTGGCATCGTTCAGCCAGTCTTGGCTAGGTAAATCGTTGAGCCACCAATGGTTAGAGCCGATATGATTCACCACAACATCTTTAATCACCCCTAGGCCAAGCTTGTTAGCCTTAGCGACTAAGGCTTTATAATCTTCGTTGCTGCCAAAGCGGGGATCGACGCGGTATAAATTGGTAATTGAGTAACCGTGGTATGAATACTGGGCTTGATTATTCTCAAGCAGCGGATTGATCCATAACTGAGTCACGCCAAGTTTTGCCAGATATGCTAAGTGCTGGCTGATCCCTGCTATATCGCCGCCATGGCGAGCATCGGGATAGTTGAGATTACTGGGAGAGTTAGCTGCGACTTGCTCTAACATATCGGCTTGATTGTCATTACTCGTGTCGCCATTGGCGAATCGGTCCGGCGTGATAAGGTAAATCACATCCTTATTGCTAAATCCTTGGCGCTCACGGCTGCCCTTAGCACGCCCTTGCAACGTATAGGGCAGGCGATAAAGAGGCGTGTCGGCTTTTGAAGCCGAGTCAGTGTTGGAAATTATTAGTTCAAAGGTTTGCGGCGCAGCTTGACTCAGATCTAAATTGATAAACAAATAGTGAGGGTTATCAGTATGCTCAAGGCTTTTGAGTGTGATGCCTTTTCCTTGTATATCAACTTTAATCTGTTGCGGTAAGCTTGGAAGTTTGCGGCTATACAGCATCAGCTGTAACTCAGGATTGTGCATTCCCGCCCACCAAAAAGCGGGTTCAAGCTTAACGTCCGTCGATATATCTGGCTCAAAGGTGTTTGCATAGGCCGTATTAAATGAAGAGCAAACCAAGCATAAATAAAGCGCAATCATTAGGTTTTGACGGATCATAATGTAAGCCTTTTAAAGAGAAAGAAGTAAAACGTGCTGGCATGATGAATGTTAGAAATGCTGAAATCTGCATAAGCAAAAGCCTGCTTCTTAATTGAAGCAGGCTTTATTTGGGGTAGTTTATAAAGAGTAACTTAACCCTAGGAAGTACTGTCTACCGAAGTATTGGATTGTTCCTGTTTGATGTTCTTCACCAAAATAGGTTTTGTTCGGCTCATCGGTTAAGTTATTAATTTGGAATAAGAACTTAAGTCCATTTTCCAGTGCGTATGAAGCTTGATAATCCACAATTGTTTCGGCATCGAAGAAAGCAAGTTGTGATTCAACTGCCACTTGTTCTGAAACATAGCTACTACGATATCTCATGCTGACGCGAGTATCGAAACCATCCAGAGTATAGAACAAGGTGGTGTTGAGTACGCTTTCTGATAACCCTGGTAATGGAATGGTTAAGTTTGAACCACTTAAATCTGTGGTAAATTCCACTTCACTGTCTGAATACGAGTAGCTGCCAGTGAAGCCAAGACCGCTGAGTGGCGATGGTAGGAAATCAAAGACTTGGGTATAACCTAACTCAACACCACGAATGTAGCCGCCATTGTCGTTGTTGATCGCAGTTTGATATTGACCTTCATCTTTCACTACTGGGAATTCAACACCATTATCGATAATAGTATCGGGGACGATAAATCCATTACCTTCAAAATCAAATGGTTGGATTGTAAAGTTGTTGATAAAGGATTTAATATCTTTGTAGAACAAGGCTACGACAACCGCACCTTCAGAATCTTCAAAATAGTGCTCGTAAGATAAGTCGTATTGATCTGCATAGAACGGATCGAGTAGAGGACTGGTGTTACCCCAAGCATTGTACTTTTTGTATCCTGGTGTAGCAGAATCGTCATACCAAGATCCCATGCCTGACTTTAGCTTGTCGATTGGAGGACGTGACATCACAGATGCTGCAGCAAAGCGCAGTTGATCATTTTCAGTGAGGTGGAAAGTTAAGTTGAGTGACGGTAAATAATCGGTATAGGTTTTACCTATCTCGTTACGGATATAATCGGTACTGATCACGCCAAGTTCATCAGTAATCGCTTCACCTAGACCATAGCCAACTTGTTGTAGACCTTTACTGCTTTGATCTGTTTGAACAACACGCACGCCCACGTTACCCGTGACTTTCATATCGCCTAAGTCAAACTCGAGATTACCTTGGACATAGCCAGCTAATACATCTTCATTGACCGAACCGCTTTGGATCATGGTCCAGTTATTAGACCAATTGGCAGTCGGGGTGAAAGGGGATTGTCCTGTTGCCGCTAACTGCGCGTTAACCAGCTCAATGGCTTTGTTAAAATCAACGGAAAGGAAGTTAGGGTAGCCTGATAATTCACCGCCAAAGTTGACGACATTTGTCATGTCAGTGTTCATTTGAAGCACCGGCTGGTTAGTTGGGTTTTTACCAAATTCAAAACCATAACCGGCTTGTGAACGTTGCGCATTAAACTCACGTTCTGAGTAGCGCAGACCAAAATCAACTGAAGTTAAGAAACCAGAATCTAATGCATAGTTAAAGTCTAACTTGTAGGCGACAAGATCATTTTGTTGATCGTATGGCCACATACCCACTTCTTTTAAACCCAAGGTCGCGGTATTGGTATAGTCGTTTGAAAAACTGACATCGGCCGGGCTTAAACCATGTAGTTGATAATTAATTGATTCGGCTGAGCGTACTTCATTACCTATATCATCATATAAAACGGCACGAGTGCCGCCGTTGACGAACTCACCATCGGCTTTTGAATAGCTCACATCACCTGCGACAGTTAATGCGCCGCCATTGTTCCACTCAATATTGACTGAGCCTGATGTCAGTTCTGAATATTTTGAGTCGTTATCATTGATAACAAAAACGGCAAAGTTATCAGTACCATCAGTTGATACCGTTCCGCCTGTCATAGAACCATTTTCGACAACCGCATCACTAATAGTACCGTTTTTTAATGACTTAACGCGAAAGCCTCGGGCAAAGTTTTCGGAAGTGAATTTTGAATGGAATAAATCACTTTTTACACTGAGATTGTCTGTTGGTTGCCAATGGATAGCCGCCATATAACCATCACGTGTATCATCACCGCCTTTTTGCTGTAACTCAAAACCTTCACTGATTGATTCGGCAGCACCGTCGCCATTGACATCTTTTTTATCGTCGTTGAAACGTAAACCAATGAATTGACTGGCAACATAAGGTTGGTACAAATGGGCATAGCCTAGCGCCACACCGAGTGTATCTTCAAGGAATTTGCCTTGATAGGCAAAGCTAAGACGGTTGCCATATTGATCGGCATCGGAAATCTCATCCGCTCTGTCATTAAAACTGCCGCGAGCATTGATATTAAATGATTGGTCTTTGTCGCTTTTTAAGGGATCTGCGGTTTTTAATTCTACCGTACCGGCGACGCCTCCTTCAATCAGCGAGGCTTTTGGTGTTTTATAGACGGCGGCTTGACTAATTAATTCGGATGGATATTGGTCAAACTCAATCGCGCGTTTACCGCCCGTTGTCACTTGTTCGTGTCCATTAAGCGTTGCAAAGACGAAATCACCATCAAGACCTCGAATATTGAGGCCGCTTGCTTGTCCACCAGTGCGCACAGCGGTCACGCCTGGTAAGCGAGTCAGTGCATCAGCGATTGACTGATCGGGAAGGGCGCCAAGATCATCTGCTGAAATCGATTCAGAGACGGTATCTCCAAAGCGTTTATCATTTAGTGATTTGATGACACTGGTTCTAAAGCCTTTAACTTCAATAACCTCAATCGCAGCTTCTTTTGCTTTTGCTTCCTTATCTGTGGTCACTTCATCTGCCGCATAGGAGTGCATACTGGCACCTGCGGCGATGAGCGCTAAGGTTAGCAAACTGGGTTTAAATCGCATCATATCTCTCTTCCCCTTGGAGTCGCTTTATCGCTTTGTAGAGCGTTTTATCGTTATCACCGCGTTATTTTTGCGGCCTTTTTTTGGTATATGGGCGCTTAATTGACTGCATAAGTGCTGCGTTTATGACCAAATTGTTATGCAACGGTGAAGATACTACTCCCGAGTTTCTTAGCTGAACAACAGAGTGCATACGTATTCAATACCTAGCAGAGTTAAGAATAGACTGTGATAGAGGGTGAACTCAGGGAATAAAATGATTTTATTTTGTAATCAAGTGACTGTTACTAAAAAGTAAATTTCATTGTGATGCCATGTGACTATTGGCTGCATCTTCTGCATACGTATGCAGGTGTATTGAACCTTATTTCCCTCTTCACGTATGCTCGGTAACACAAAAGAAGCCGCGATGACTTTACTCTGCAGTAACAAAACGATAACTGTTTGCTTGAGTGTGTTAGGGAAAGTTCGCTGTAGAATAATGATAAAGGGGCAACAATGAGTGAGTTAACGTGGTGGCGTGGTGCAGTGATTTACCAAATTTATCCGCGTAGCCTTTTAGATACCAATGGCGACGGCGTCGGGGATTTACGCGGCATTATCATAAAGCTGGATTACATTGCGAGTCTCAATGTCGACGCCATCTGGATTTCACCTTTCTTTAAATCTCCTATGGCAGATTTTGGCTACGACATCAGTGATTACCGTGAAGTTGACCCTCTTTTTGGCACTATGCATGATTTCGATGAATTGATTGAAAAAGCCCACGGTTTAGGTATTAAGGTCATTATTGATCAAGTATTAAGTCATACCTCGGACCAACATGCGTGGTTTATCGAGAGCCGCGAAAACCGTACGAATCCCAAGGCGGATTGGTATGTGTGGGCCGATCCTAAGGAAGACGGTACAGCGCCTAACAATTGGCTCGCGATTTTTGGCGGTTGTGCTTGGGAGTGGGAACCGCGCAGACAGCAATACTATTTACATAACTTCCTGCGTAGTCAGCCCGATATTAATTTCCATCATCCCGAAGTGCGCCAAGCTGTGCTGGATAACGTTGAATTTTGGCTTAAAAAGGGGGTAGATGGCTTCCGCTTAGATGCCATTACCTTTTGTTATCACGATGAACTGCTCAGGGATAATCCGGCAAAACCTAAGGATAAACGTCAGGGCCGTGGTTTCAGTGAAGATAACCCTTACGCTTATCAATACCATTACTACAATAATGACCGTCCGCAAACCATCGCTTTTATTGAAGATTTACGAAAGCTCATCAATCGCTATCCAGGAGCGGTGACCTTAGGCGAAGTCTCTGCCGAAGATTCTTTGGCTGTAATGGCTGCCTACACTAAGGGCGAAGATCGCCTGCATATGGCCTACAGTTTTGAGCTGCTGACTGATGATTACAGCGCAAGTTATATTCGCCAAACCGTAGAGGCTTTGGAAGCGAGCATAGGTGATGGCTGGCCATGTTGGGCTATCGGCAATCATGATGTGCAGCGCGTAGCGAGTCGTTGGGGGCAAGGTAAGCAGAATTCAGACATGGTCAAAATGCTCAATGCCATGCTAAGTTCGCTGCGCGGCAGTATATGTAGTTATCAAGGTGAAGAACTCGGTCTAACTGAGGCGCCAATTGAATATCATGAGCTGCAAGATCCCTTTGGCAAAACATTTTGGCCTATGTTTAAGGGGCGTGATGGTTGCCGTACGCCAATGCCGTGGCAGCAAGGCGCTGACTTTAGTGGTTTTAGTGATGTTTCTCCTTGGCTGCCAATTCCACCTGCGCACCAAGCGTTAGCTGTGGATCTACAAGAATCTGATGCTGATTCTATGCTCAATGGTTATCGACGTTTTCTGGCTTGGCGTAAGTTACACCCAGTGTTAGTTGAAGGTGATATTAAATTTGTTGATACAAAGGAGCCCATTTTGGCCTTTGTTCGCACCTTAGGCGATATAAAAGTGCTCGTGGGATTCAATTTAGGTGATACCGAGGTCGAGTTTGATTTCTCTGCATTTGAAATCAGTGAGTCGCTGACGGGACACGGCCTTAAAACCGCACAAATAGAACACAATCAGCTGAAGTTTTCGGCATTTACCAGCTTTTATGCAGTGTTAAAGTGAAAATGATTCATTTTTATTCGGTTGAAGTGTTATAGATACGGGATCCCAAGCCCACAGTTTGATATAAACCCGCCCACGGGCACCATGGGGAATGTAACCTTAATTAGTTCCTGATAATAAAAACATACAGAGAGAATAACTATGGCGTCATCAATTAATACCGGTAGCTACACGAGCAGCACTGGCGAAAATGGGTCGGGCAGTTATCGTTTTGCCTTGATCTCATTGACTTCACTGTTTTTTATGTGGGGTTTTATCACCTGCTTGAACGATATTCTGATCCCGCATCTTAAAGCGGTGTTTTCACTGAATTATACTCAAGCCATGTTGATCCAGTTTTGTTTCTTCGGTGCTTATTTTCTAGTCTCAATCCCTGCGGGTAACTTAGTGAAAAAGCTGGGTTATCAAAAGGGAATTGTTACAGGTCTCGTGATTGCAAGTATTGGTTGTGCGCTGTTTTATCCTGCGGCGGCCCTCGCTACTTACAACTTGTTCCTCGGTGCATTATTTGTTTTGGCATCAGGCATCACAATCCTGCAAGTGGCAGCCAATCCTTATGTCAATGCCTTAGGCAGTCGCGAAACTGCGTCGAGTCGTTTGAATTTAACGCAAGCGTTCAACGCCTTAGGCACAACGGTTGCGCCGTTTTTTGGTGCTATGTTAATTCTTTCTGTCGCCAGTTCAGTATCAGGCGATTTAGCCCAAGCGAGCGCTGAAGCAGAAGTGGTTAAACTGCCATACCTGTTACTTTCTGGCGCCTTGGCAATTTTAGCGCTGATTTTTGCGAAGTTAGATTTACCTGTGATCCGTGAGCATGATGAAAGTGTTCAAGGTGAAGTTCAGACCCATCTAGGCAAAACCAGTGCCTTACAAAGTAAGCACTTAGTGCTCGGCGCTGTGGGTATTTTCGTGTATGTCGGCGCAGAAGTGTCTATCGGTAGCTTTTTAGTTAGCTTCTTAGGTGAAAGCCATATAGCGGGTATGCCAGAAGCTGAAGCCGCCCATTACATCGCCTATTATTGGGGCGGCGCTATGGTGGGACGTTTCATTGGCTCTGTGGTGATGCAAAAAGTACCAGCAGGCTCAGTACTTGCATTTAATGCTTTTATGGCGGCGCTACTTGTGGTTGCAGCGATGACAACCAGTGGCAGCATTGCTATGTGGGCAATCCTTGGGGTGGAGTTATTTAACTCGATTATGTTCCCAACGATCTTCAGCTTAGCGCTTCGTGATTTAGGTCCACACACTTCACAGGGCAGTGGCATTCTGTGTTTGGCGATTGTGGGCGGCGCGATTTTGCCTTTATTCCAGGGCATGTTAGCGGATAATCTTGGCGTTCAGCTCGCCTTTATTCTGCCCGTGATTTGTTATGGGTTTATCCTGTTCTACGGGGCTAAAGGCTCAAAAATGTAATGGATTAAACTGACTGTGGCAAAAAAGCGATCTTAGGATCGCTTTTTTTATGGCTTTAACCTTAACTCGGCGCCAGCGCGCTTGCGTATTAGGGCCTGACCTCCTATGATCCTCCGGTTTTATCATTCATGGTGACCTTTTAAATGTTGAATTCTCCGCTTTCTGCCAGCTCGAACGAATTAGTGATCAGTATCTTAACTATGGTGCTGAGCCAAGGAAAACCCTTAGATCGGGCCTATTCTCAGCATTTTTCTGGGTTGCAATTAGTACCCGCCGAGCAGGCGCGTATCGCATTGACGACGGGTGATATCCTACGTCGTTTAAATCTATATTGTTATCTGGCGGAAATCAGCCCAGATGAGATGGAGCGTTTTGGCTCTAAATTGCTTAATGCCTGGCATTTATTCCATGGGCTTGAATTGCCTAAAATGCAATATTCGTTGCAAGTTGATGAGGCGCGTTTAGCTGAGCGCACCGAGCAAGCGAAAACTAAGCCTGTGTTGTGGGACGGTTGCCCTGAGTGGCTCGATGTTATGGGCCGTGAGCAACTAGGTGAGTCTTGGGAAAAAGAGCGCGCCGCGTTAAGTACTGCGCCGAAACGTTTTTTACGCGCTAACGGCCTTAAGGTGACTCGTGATGAACTGGCCGCTAAGCTTGCTGCCGAGTTTGTGAGCACGCTCTGTGTTGATGGGGTTGATTCCGCCCTTGAAGTGACCTCCGATTCAGCCTTGTTCCGTACACAAAGCTTTAAAGATGGCTTATTCGAGCAGCAGGATGCGGGCTCTCAGCGCGTAGCTGCGGCGCTTGATGCCAAGCCAGGCATGAAAGTGATTGATGCTTGCGCGGGTGCGGGCGGTAAAACCTTACACATAGCTGCGCAAATGCAGGGTAAAGGACGCTTGTTGGCCATGGATGTGGAGCAATGGAAACTTGACAAACTCAAAGAGCGTGCCCGTCGTAATGGGGCACACAATGTCGAAACCCGTGTTATCGCCAGCAGTAAAACCATTAAACGCTTAAAGCTCAGTGCCGATAGAGTATTGCTTGATGTGCCTTGCTCTGGTTTGGGTGTATTAAAGCGTAATCCCGATGCAAAATGGCGTGATACCGTAGAGCGTTTACCCGTGTTAATGGAACTGCAAAAACACATTTTGAGCAGTTACAGCCGCATGGTCAAAGTCGGTGGCATAGTCGTCTATGCGACTTGTTCTATCTTCCCTTGCGAGAACCGCGGTCAAGTGGATGCGTTTTTAGCCGAGAACCCCAACTTTCGCCTGATTGAGGATGAAAGTATCAGCCCAGCCGATAGCGGCTTTGATGGCTTTTACCTTGCCAAACTTGAACGTATTCAAGAATAAAGCATTGCTTTTTAGACTAAAGTAAACCTTTTACCGCGCAGGTAAAGGGTTTACTTAATTAACATTAGTGCCTAGAATTTCTTATAAGTTATAAATATTTAACATTGTTAATCAGTATTTATATTGCAACTTTGCTCTTAAGGAAATTATGGCGTACGGCGTTAACCTTCCAGATCTGCTCGATCATGCAGACGTTAAACTCGCCCACAATGTCAGCATAGCTTGTTATAGCAGTATTCTTTCTATGCTGCTTAATGGCGCACCGTTACATGAAATCTTGCACGCCTTAGTCTTAAAAATCGAAGCTCAAAAAGTAGGAACCAGAGGGTCTGTGTTACTGCTCAGTGCTGACGGTAAACGTCTGTTATTAGGTGCCGCCCCCAATTTACCCGACAGTTACAATCAAGCCATTAATGGTGTTGAAATTGGCCCCAATGTGGGTTCTTGTGGCACGGCTGCCTATTATGCGCAGCGTGTTATCGTTGAAGATATCGCTCAACATCCTTACTGGGTTAATTATAAAGAACTGCCATTACGTGCAGGTCTTAAATCTTGCTGGTCAGAACCTATCAAAGATACTCATGGTAAAGTGCTAGGCACATTTGCCATGTATTATGATACGATAAAGTCCCCAACAGAGCAGGATTTAGAGCTCATTTCAGAGGCGGCAAGACTGGCGAGTTTAGCCATTGAACGCAGTCGTGCAATGGAATTTCAGCATTTAGCTGTGAAAATTTTTGACCGGTTACCCCTTGCTCTGGTTATTTCCAATTCTGACGATGCAGTTCTCTATGCTAATCCCGCTTTCAGACATATAGTTATCCCTCAAGATACTGATATCACTAACTTTCATCCTAAGATTTTTTTAGCATCATCCCAATCTAATGAATTAGTGGGGTTATTTGAGCATTTAGCTCAGGACAGAATGTGGCAGGGTGAGTTGGTGGGTCTTAGGGGAAATGGCGAGGAGTTTTATCTTGACCTTATCGTCACGACCTTCCGAGAATCCAATGGTCAGCAACCCTGTTTTGCATGGCTATTTTCAGACATTAGTGAACGTAAGAAAGCGGCGCAGCTGATTAAGTATCAGGCCAATAATGACTCTCTTACCGGACTTGCTAACCGCAATGCGTTATTCAAGCAGATCCAAGCGTTAATTACCTCCGACAGTTTGACACCCGGCTTTAGTTTTATGTTGATGGATTTAGATAACTTTAAGCAAGTCAACGACACCCATGGCCATGACAAAGGAGATGCACTGTTAGTGCAAGTGGTTAAACAGATCAGCGAGTGTGTTGATGACACTATGGTGTTTGCACGCTTAGGAGGGGATGAGTTTGCCTTGCTATTACCTGGGATTGTTAACCAGAAAGAATTGGCACAAATTGCAGATACAATTAACAAAAATGTGGCAAAACATTATGTGCTAGCCGATGGAAAAGGCGTTTATAGCTCGGTAAGTATAGGGATTGCACGTTTTCCTGAAGATGCCCTCGATCTTGAACAGTTGTTAAATTGTGCCGATCAGGCCATGTATATTTCTAAGGCAAATGGCCGCAATCGATATCATTTTTTTACTGAACAAATGCAGCTAAATGCCGAGCGTGTTGCTAGCCTTCATAATCAGCTTAAGCAGGCATTAGATCAGCATACCTTCGAGCTTTATTACCAACCTATAGTCAATGCGACCACTGGACTGATTGTCCGTGCTGAAGTGCTGTTGCGCTGGCAGCATGAGGGAACGTTTATTCCACCCGATGAATTTATTCCAATCGCTGAGAACAGTGGTTTAATCGTTGATATTGGTCGAGATGTTCGCCTTGGTGCTATGCAGACTATTTTAGAAATGCAGGAACGAAATTGGCCCATTAATTTATCGGTGAATGTCTCGACTTTTGAGTTTTGGTCCCATGAACTACAAGATGCCTTTGTGGAATCCTTTGCTGCGATTACCGAGCAACTTGAGGTGACAGATTTCCCCTATGACAGATTAACCCTTGAGATCACTGAATCTTTGCTGATGAAGCAACATACGTATCTGATTGATGTGCTTAATGGTTTGCGGGTTAAGGGGATTAAAATTTCTTTGGATGACTTTGGCACTGGCTATTCGTCCTTGTCCTATTTGGCTAATTTCCCGATCGATCAAATTAAAATCGATAAGAGCTTTATCGACAGATTAGATGAAGGCAAACGTCACGAAGCGTTGGTGGAGGCCATAGTGCGTTTAAGCCATGCGTTAGATTTAACTGTGACGGCAGAAGGGGTAGAAACTGAGTCCCAGCTTAAATTTGTAATGGCGAATCATATTCAAGAAATTCAAGGCTATTTATTTTATAAGCCTATGCCCAAAGCTGCATTCTTTGCCCTGTTGGCAAAGCAAGCTGAGCTGCATAAGGAGTTTGACGTTTGACCTAGATGTGAGGGCGGCTTAATCAGTGACAGTCTGATTTTAATATAGGGTTTAGATTAAGGTAAGAATTCAAGTTTTAGATATTATTCATTGAAAGTAATAAAAAGAGCGCCGAGGCGCTCTTTTTATTACTGGAAACAGGTGCTGCACTGAGTCTCTGAGTTTACATTGAGTCAGGTGGCGAGCGCTAAGATTTAGCGGTTATCTGGCTGTTAATCACTAGACTCAAGTATTCAGTAAAGTCATGACCGTGATTTTGCAGCATTTTGGGGAACATAGAAATCGGCGTAGAACCTGGGAAGGTATTGATTTCATTTAGTAAAATTTCATTGTCCGCGGTTAAGAAAAAGTCGATGCGCGATAGGTGACGCAATTTCATACCTTTAAATGCTTTGATTGCATAGGCGCGGATTTGTTCACTGATCTCAGCTGACACATGCTGTGCCACCACATCGGTGCGTGCTTTACTATTTTTGGCGTATTTCTCATCGAAGGTGTAGAAGGTGTGGGTATCACAGATGATTTCACCTGGTACTGTCGCCACCACTTCACCGTTGTACTCGTATACTGCGACTTCTAACTCACGGGCTTTAATGGTTTTTTCAACGATAACATAGGGCGCATAGCCGAAAGCATCTTTAAGCACGCCGGCGACTTTATCGCTGTCATCGACTTTATAACAACCAACTGAGGAACCCTGTGAGGCTGCTTTAACGAAGATGGATCCCCATAGTGCTAATGCGGCTTGGGTTTGCTCTATTGCTGCATCATCGAATTGGTTTAGAAAAATATACGGGGTATTCGGAATACCTAAGGCCGAGAACCACATTTTAGCGGTGATCTTATTAAAGCAGTTGCTGCTAGCCTCGGATTCACAGCCAAAATAGGGCAGTTGGATCAGGTTAAAATAGGATTGAATGTCACCTGTTTCGCCGGGATAGCCATGAATGCAGGGAATGACGTAATCGACCGGCCATGGGGCTTTGCTCTCATCGCGGAAGCGAATTTCACGGCTATTGGTCAGTTCACAATCATCACCCGCAGCGGTGCGGTATTGACCAAATTTATCCAGTTCGACACGCAATACACAAAACTGCTCGGATTTTGCCAGTGAGGTTTCAAAATAATTGGCCGACATGAGTGAAATATCGTGTTCGGCACTTCCGCCGCCGCACAGCAAAAGCAGGTTGATCTTAGACATTGTGAGTGATTCCTCAAAGTGAGCAAAATCGGATGACATCGGCCTGTGGCAATACGAATATCATCCTATAGTACAGCCGCTGTCATCTTAGTTTTCTTGCCCCTATGAGTGCAAGGTTTTGCTGACTGATGGCTATTAAGTGGTGAATTTTAACGCATTACATCGCATTGCAAATATGGGGTTGTGCCTTTGTCGGGTTTATTTTGATTTTTGTGGCGTGAGATGGCAATGTCGTTGGACTATTGCTTCGTCACCGTCATCTAAACTGTGCAACCCAGTACGAGTGACACTTACTTTAGGCAGATTACAGCATGGTATCTCATGGTGAATAAAAACATTCGGTTAGCCCGCTTACAGGATACAGATAGTGTGCAGGTATTACTTGAGCAACTCGGTTATTCTTTGCCCCATGCCGCTTTAGCCCAGACGTTAAGCCAATATCAGCATGACTCTTTGCGCCGCAGTGATGAATTACTGGTGTATGAGCAACATAATGCGCAGGGTGACCTGCAAGTTGTCGCTGTGATGGCCTTAATGTTCTTTGATTATTTCCCCGCCTTGAGTCGTATCTGTCGTATAACCACAATTGTGGTGGATGCCGACATGCGGGGTCAGGGCGTTGGCTCTCAGTTGATTGCCTTTGCGAAAGAGAGGGGAAAGCAAGAGAATTGCCAGTTACTCGAACTCACTACATCGATGCAGCGCATTGCCACACAGCAATACTATGAAAGTATAGGGTTTACCAAAACATCCTTTCGCTACAGCTTAGTTTTGAGCGAACCAAACGGCTAATTCTTGGCTCGAGCGAGCATAATCAGATCCGTTGTCTTTGTGCCTTCGGGTACCGGAAAAACGTTGCGGGTGACATTGATAATTTCAAATTGATTTTAGCAACTGATATTGTCTGGCCCACCACCGATATTCAGTCATGCGAATTTGTACATTAATACCAAAGCTCAGAGTAAATAGTTCAGATCAAAACAGATGTTTAGCCCTAAGTTATAGGCATGATTTTTATGTAAATTCACCATTAACTCGACATCCATCAGTTGCGCTAAGGTCACTGGTCTCGCTTCCCAGCGCGGTGCGTGGCCAGCATCATTACAGTGTGCTAGGTATAAACGTCGCGTACTTTGATGTATGCCAAAATACGTCATATTACAACGCTGGCTAATCGTTAAATAGGGCTCAAAGTCGAGTGCGTATACCTGCATGTCTTTAAATTCTGACCACTGGATATAGCGGGTTTTTTCATAATAACGCTTAGGTAAAGCGGCATCTGGTGCTATGGCGTCAAACAAGGCAATAACGGCTTGTAGATCCTTAAGTGTAATAATGTCCTTTTTAATCAATGTTTAAATCCTTAGTTTCATGGTTAGAGTAAATCTAAAAGTCATATCTTAAAATGTAGTTCTTAAAGTGTTCCCCATTGACCACAAAGCTTCATTCACCCCCAAAGGCGGTCGGCAAGACCCGATGCGCGTTGGGTTGCTTGGCTACTGGCCCGCTCGAATACGTGCTGGGTGCCTAAGCAGGTAAAGTGGACTTTAGCGCGGGTGATGGCGGTGTAGACCAACTCTTTGGTCAGCAGTTGCCACTGGGCTAGGCTGGGGCTCGGCGGCAATACTAAGGCCACACGGCTAAATTCGCTGCCTTGGCTCTTGTGTACTGTCATGGCGTAACAGGTTTCATGGCTTGGCAAACGGGCTGGCAAGACTTTTAACAGGCTGCCATCGGCCTTGATAAAGTGCGCCATTAAACGTTCGGGTTTATCTTCATCCTGCAAAATCAATCCGATATCACCGTTAAACAGGCCTAAGTTGTAGTCATTGCTTTGGATGATAATCGGCCGACCCAGATAAAACTCCTGTAGTGGTTTAATCAGCTTGGCATTTGCCAGTGCTTGAGTCACATACTGATTGATGCCTTCAACCCCATAATCGCCCGAGCGCATAGCACATAGAATACGGTATTGGTTAAAGCGTTCAATGATGTCAGCTGTGCTTGGACGTGTGCCTACATCACTATTACTTGCATCATTGTTACTTGCATGGCTATTCAAGGCACCGAGATAAGCGCCATATTGCTGGCAGGCTTGCTCCAGAAGTGAACTGAGTCCCATATTATTAGCAGGCTCGCTCACTTTGGCTTGGGTTTGGCTTACAACCATACTGTGTTCTAACCAGCTCAATTCTGCAGGTCCCTGTTGCCATACCTGCAAAATGCCTTGAAGATCTGCGCGATTGACGGCACTGGCGAGCAGTCCAATCCCCGCATCGCCTTTAAATCTGTGGCTGTGCATTAGCATACATAAGCTATCGCCAAGTTTAGGGGCGTCGCTGATATAGGGCGTTAACTCAAAACCCGTTAACGCACTCAGACGCTGGGCTTGTTCCTTGGAATAGCGCATTTGCCACAGAGCAGGGCTGTTTGACGCTATGTTATTTTGCGCAAGGTTATTGGGAACAACTGGTATTTTAAGGCCCGCACAAATATCGGCGAGCACAGCGCCCGCCTCAACCGAGGCGAGTTGGTCTTGATCGCCGAGTAAAATCAAACTGGCGTGCTCAGGCAGTGCGCTCAGCAGCTTATACATCATGGGCAAATCGACCATAGAGGCTTCGTCGACGATTAATAAGTCGAGCCTAAGCGGATTACCTTGATGGTGGCGAAAGTGCGGCGAATTGGGGATCACCCCAAGTAGTCTGTGTAAGGTTGATGCTTCCTCTGGAATGCGCCCCAGTGCCGTTAAAAAATCTTGGCTATGTCTATTGCGAGCTTCATCAACAACATCAGTATGGGCGCTGAGTTCCTTCGCTAGACGCGCTTTTGAAGCTTTGATCGATTCGCTTAATCGAGCCGCCGCTTTTCCCGTTGGCGCGACTAAACGGATTTCCTGTTGTGATTCCATTTGTAGCAATAACAAAAGTTTAGTTACAGTGGTGGTTTTGCCCGTCCCTGGGCCGCCAGTGATCACCGACAGTTTTTTACCCAGCGCTGTGGCCGTGGCGACCTTTTGCCAATCAATAGGTGCTGTGTCTTCACTGTTAGTGAGTGAATGGGGATCGCTCACATTGGTAGGGAACAGTTGATCTAACAGTGACCTCAACTTAGCGATTTGCGGTTGCTCTTGGTGGCTTGCTTCTTCAGATAATTGCCTAGATACGCTTCCGGACAAGCGGATTAATGAGGCGGCCACTGAGGTTTCAAATTGATGATAACGTTGTAAATAGAGTCTGCCATTATCAAAAATAAGCGGTTTGTTACTGCCTGCTTGGCCGACGGCATCAAAAGTTTGTAAGGTCTCTGTGAGTGCTTCGAGGCTTAAGGTGATTTTACAATGGCTATTTTGTTCGGCCATGGGATTGAGTGGCACAATATGGGCGAGCACTAGGCAACTGTGCTGTGAAGATAATTGCTGGCTTAATAGCGCACATAGCAAAATAAATAAGGGTTGTTGGCTGTCGCTTGGATGTAAGAGACTCATTTCGAGTGCGAAATGCCGATCGAGCGGTGTGAGCAGTCGTTCTTGCTCCCACTGTTTTAACAGCTCTGGCAGCGGCGCTGTAAGCTGAATTACGCCATGATCTATCCATTTCGGCGCAGTGAGTGAATGTGCATTTAGCCCTTGGGTTGAGCGCATCATGCCGTGACTCCTGTATCTATTGCACCAGCCAATCTGCTGTGAAATAAATTGTCATTAAAAAGTGAATCTAGCGCGAGAATAAGTGCCTTCGGTGGCTTGTCGTAATAAATACCATAGCCGGGATATTGAGCCGACATTCCCCGTAAGAACAAGTAATAACAACCGCCGATGTGGCTGTCGTAGTCATAACTTGGCAGGCGTAAACTCAAATACCTGTGTAGCGCCAATGAATAGAGAATGTACTGCAAATCGTACCTGTGATCGGTTATTGCGCTTTGCAGCGCGCTCTGATGGTAGGCATTGATGTTGTCGCCTAAATGATTCGACTTATAGTCGGCGATATAATATTGACCTTGGTATTCAAAGGTTAAATCGATAAAGCCTTTGAGCATGCCCTTGAGATCATCAAACTTAAGTGTCGACTCATAGCCAAACTGCTGCAGTAGCGCATTGAGCTCAGTATCTTTAAGTTCGCTTAAGGGTAAATAAAACTCCATTTCGACTAAGGTATTCTGCGGCGATAACTTGGCTAAACACAGATCTGGATGAGCAGGTTTGACGGCGCTTACGGCTCTTACATGGCTAGTGACCTGCGACTCTAAGGCGTGCGGCATAGCGCAGAGCGGTGCATGCAGCACATCCAAATACCAAGTATGTAATACTGTTTGCCATTCGGGCGCGATACCGTATTGCAACATGGCTTTAGGCAATTGCAGCGGTAAGTCGATTTCTGCCTGCGTAAAATCAATCTCTTCTAACACTAAATGCATAAAGCTACCGGCATTGGCGCCGCGCTCAAAGTTAAAGCGATTGAGCATGTCATCCTGCAGATAATGACTTGCCTCATCAGGAATAGAGAGTGTTTGCACAGCCGTATATTCAAGCGTACCTAATATTTCATCGTCGGCACCCGGAGCGGCTTTGCCATGGCTGGTATTTTTGACTAGGCCTGAATAACTGCCGACTCGCCACGGCGTGCTGTATTGGCGGGTTAAGGTTTTCGCGCTCAGTATTTGCGCTATGTCTTGGCTTGAGGGCAATGGCCGCTCGTCTATGTCATCGGGCACCTTATCAATACTTATGGCTTCCACATTTTGAGCGAGCTGCTGCGCAGCATTGCAGATACGGGCAAAGTCACATTCTGAGTCGCCTATGCCCAATAGATAGCCGATAGCGGTTTCATGTAGCTGACTTTTAAGGCCATTTTTAAGCTGACGACTGTGATTGGCGATATACAAGTAACACAAATACACTGGGCGAGTGAGCGCCACATATAGCAAGCGCAAGTCTTCGGCCAAGGTTTCTTGTTTGGCGCGATCCCAACCCTCATCCGTGCCTTCGATATCCCACACTAGCTCTTGCTCACCTGCATCGTTGGTTCTGTGGTACAGCATAGGCGTCGGGCGGCGGCGATTATCACGGGCTAGGCTGACAAAGGGCACAAAACACACGGGATACTCAAGGCCCTTACTCTTATGGATAGTCACAATTTGCACTAGATTCTGCTCGCTCTCAAGGCGCAGCTGCTGTTCATCGGTGCCTGTGTTATCAATCAGTTGCTGTTCATACCAATTGAGTAGGGCACTCATACCATCAAGTTCGGTGGCCTTTTGCTGTAATAGTTCGGCAAGGTGGCGAAAATCCGTCAGGCGGCGCTCGCCGTTGGTGGCATCTTGCTCTTGAGCATCTACCTCAGCACTGGTGGTGTGCAGTAAACGGTCAATCAGTTTAGTGCTATTGGCAAGGCTGAGTAGCGCGGGCATGATGCCGCGTTTCTGCCACACTTGGTGCAAGTTAAAAAATTGCTCTAATAAAAGCTGTCTGTGCTCTTCATCTTGGTTAAAGGCATGGATTTGCTCGGCGCTATAACCTAATAATGCCGTGGCTAGGGCGCTGCGCAGTGCCCGTTCATCTTTTGGGTTCGCTAGAGATCGCAAAATTAACGCCATTTCCCGCGCTTCAAGGGTATCGAACACACTGTCGCGACTTAAAAACACCGCGCCTATGTGGCGTTTACTTAATGCGGTTTTCATCACAGCCGCTTCGTTGCGATCCCGCACTAAGATAGCGATGTCTTTAGCGATCAAAGGCCCTTTAGGGCTGTGGCATTCGCCATTGGCCGCATCTGTCAGTAAACGGGTAATTTGTGCCGCCGCGTCTTCGGCGAGCAAGTGTCTTGCCGTGGTTTTGTTGAGGCCGTTTTCTGCGCTTTCGCTTAAGAGTCTTAATCTTAAAGCGGCTGGATTGGCGGTTTTTTCAGTGAGGATTTTCCCTTTAGCACTGCTGGGCGTTTTCACGCTATCAAAGGGGATCGATTGACTGATAAACGGATCGTGATGCTGACTAAACAGATGGTTAACCCCAGCGACCATGTTTGCGCTTGAGCGGTAGTTGGTATCCAGATGATAGTGGGCCTGCGTATGATGACGGGCCTCAATATAGGTATGGATATCGGCGCCACGGAAGGCATAAATGGCTTGCTTAGGATCGCCAATCATCAACAGGCTGAGCTTATTTTCTGTATCGTTTTTGCCTTGCTGCTCAAACGAGTAGCGGTCTTGGTAGATGCCTGAGAAAATCGCAAATTGCAGCGGATCGGTATCTTGGAATTCATCAATAAGCGCGACGGGAAAACGTGTTGCCACGGCTTTGGGCAAGGTTTCATTATTGGCGTTTAACGCGCTCGATAATGTCGTGAGTAAATCATCGGGGGTCAGCACATTTTTTTGTTGTTTTTGCTGGGCAAATCGCTCGCTTATGCCAAGTTTCGCGCTATATAAAAATGCTGGTTTAATGGCGGCAATCAATGTGGCGAGTTGCTCCATATGATCCATTAGCGGCGCTTCGCTCACACTTGGGATCACGCCGCCCTTGTTGAGTTTTAACTCAGACAGCGATAAGGCTTCTAATTCTTTCAGTGGCGGCAACCCATGCCCGAAAGCGAGCCAGTTATCCAGCGCATCGAACATGGCGGCGAGCTTGGGGTACTTATCCGTTGCTTTGCCAAAGCGGGTGCCGTTGAGCGGCAAACTGTGTAGCAATGCCAATAAGCCATCGCGTCCCCTTGGCCAAGCTAATTTAAAGCGCTCTAAACTTTGGCGTAGTGACAGGGCTAAGGCATCAAACTTAAGCGCGGGTTTCAGAGGCTTTGCTTGACTGGCGCCAAGGAGCGGTCGCAACTGTTTGACTAAACCATCGGGCTCGCCAAATTCCTTGGCAATGATTTGCGCTAAGTAATCGGGCAGCGGATAACAGGCCTCACGCCAAAAATCCCGCACGGCATGGTGCAAAAATTCGCTGTCGTCCAAGGTAAAGTCCGATTCGAACAGCAAGGAAGACTCAAAGGCGAGATCCGATAAAATTCGCTGACAGAAACCGTGAATGGTAAAAATCGCCGCTTCGTCGAGGGATTTAAGGGCGAGATCGAATCGCCTCAGGGCAATGGCGCGATCACTCTCTGGGGTGTTGTCATACAGCGCCTGCACAAAGGGATCGGCAATCGTTAGCCCTAAGAAGCACTTAAAGGCGACTTGAATACGCCGGCGAATACGATCTCTTAACTCTTCGGTGGCCGCATTGGTGAAGGTGACCACGAGAATTTGTTCGCAGGTGAGCGGCGCAGGAATGCCATCACCAAGTAATAAGCGTAAGTAAAGACCTGAAATCGTGTAGGTTTTACCTGTGCCAGCGCTGGCCTCAATAAGACGACTACCGCCAAAGGGCAGAGTGAGAGGATCAAGCGCTTGTGGTGCAGACTGTAAGGCTTGCGTGTTCAACGGCATCTGTTCACTCATGCTTGCTCTCCCTGTGCGCTATTGCGGTTCAAATGTGGTGCGAGAGCCTGTGTTTCATTAGCAGGGCCTTGGCTCATGCCATCGTTAAGCGCAAATTCCTCAAGCTGAGCCAGTGTGTCTTTGAGATATAAACTCACCATAGGGCGATAGATACGCTCGGCTAATGCGCCAAAGCTATCCTCAGAGAAATCCCGCGGGAAACTAAATAATCGCTGGTAATGGGGTTCGTTCCCTTCACCCAATTGACTCTGCTCATCTAACCATTCGGGTAACGCTTGCTGCAAACGCTCATCGTGCTCACCCTCGCAGCTGACGTAGGCCAGTGACGTGCGCGGCATAAAACACAGTGGGTGTTGTTGGCCTTGGTAAAACAACACCAACAAATCGGCCAGTAACGCCTTGGCGCGCTCAGCAGTGATTGGAGCCAAGGCGTGGAAGTGCCCCATGTCGAGTAGATAGCTTGCATGTGTGTGGCCCATTGCCATTAAACACAGGTGGCGAAGGTACAACCTCAGCACATCGCGACCGTGTGCGCTACCAGGGCGGTAATTGACTAACCCCTTAGGGCTGATGTCATCGATACGACCTTGCAGTAACACTTGCTGGGATTTACCCGCCGTGATGGGCAAGTCAAACACGAGTTTAATATCCGCATGGCTGCTGGCTTGTTCTCCCTTGAGGAACAAGGTTCTGCCAATCAAAGGTTTAATATCATGCTGATATTGGCGCAATAGCAAATCATCGAAGGGCTGCATGGGCAAAGTGCCACTGGCTTTGAGGCGTTTAATCAGTTCAATATCGGGCTCAGTTAGGCCTTGGCCTATGGCATCGTCGAGTAACTGGGCCTGTAACATATAACGCTCTAGGGCATTCAAGCTAAAGGGCTCGTCATTATCATCGGCCTGAATATTAAGGCTGAGATCGACTTTTAACGTACGGTTGAAGAAGTACTGCGCTGGATTTCGAAAGAAACGGATCAGGGCTGACACATCCACTTGCTTACTTGGCTGTTGTTCGTGCTCAGAAGCTGGCTGTGCCTCTGTATCTGGCACTGAGTCTTGTTCATCCGCGTCTAGCATGATGCGAGTTTGCACGCCGATAAAGCGGCCCGCATGTGTGCCTGCTGCCGCAGTGGGCGGGCACCATTGCTGGCTATAACTTTGGCCTATGCCCGAGCTATTTTGGGTTCTGCTTGATCCATCTATGTTTGAGCTATCTTCGCCATCATTTTTTACTGAGGCTTGATACAACTTAGGATCGAAGGGTTGCAGTGGCTGGTGGCTGACAATTGCGTTATAGAGGGCTTTTTCGGCATCCTCTGGGTCTATGGGGCTTGAAGTTTTTTGCGATTGAGACAATAGCGTTTCAGGCAGATAGCACAGCTGACAATATTCAATCAGTTCAGAGACGAGCATAGAGGCGATACGCTCAGAGTTATCCCGTTCGCTGCGGCCAATATAGCTGATATACAGTTGTTCCCGCGCCGACAATAAGGCTTCTAAAAACAAATATCTGTCATCGAGGCGGCGGGAGCGATCGCCTTTACGGGCACCGAAATGCGCCATTAAATCAAAGCCGACGGGATGTTGAACCCTAGGATAAACCCCATCGTTCATGCCGAGTAAACACACAACCTTAAAAGGAATCGAGCGCATCGGCATCAAGGTGCAAAAGTTCACGCTTCCCGCAAGATAACGCTGGCCGACCCGAGATTCGGTTAAGCGTTGATTAAACCACTGCTGCAGCACTTCGATACTGAGGCTAAGTCCGCTTATGTTCTCTTGGGCTAGCGGCGCTAACGGGCTTATATCTAAAGAAAAAGCTAACGGTGAGGTATCTAATGGCCTGCCCGCCGATAGTAACTCTTGCTCTAGGGCGGCAATGGCATCGCGGATTTCCTGTAATTGTTCGCGTTCGTCTTCATCGGTGTCGTAGAAGGCATCTAGTAGCTCAGTTAATTCCGCTAAACGCAGGGCGCCCACTTGCGGCAGGGCGAGTATTTGCGCCGTTTCATCGAGTACTTCAATAAAATTGAGTAGCTTACCTAACGCCTGCGCCGATTGGCCTTCGATGCCAGTGACGACAAGATGGTCTTGGTAGAGCGGCGCATCGTCACTCAAGGCGTAACCTAAAATCAGCCTTTTAATACCAAAGGCCCACGAGTTTTGCTCAAACGCTGGCACACCTTGTTTAAGGCGGCTTTGTTCATCGCGGCCCCAGCGCACGCCCGCTTCATCTAACCAGCGGCGGATCAGTTGCAATTCATCGTCATCGAGCTGGAAACGGCGCAAAATGGCGGGCACTTCGAGTATGCTCAAAATGTCGGTCAGACCAAAACGACTCTGATTAATTCCAAGTAAATTTAAAAAGCTATTGATGAGCGGTGATTCCTGCGCTGCGCCGCGATCGGCAATGGCGTAGGGAATGTAATGCAGGCCTTGCTTCGCCGAGAAGACGGCATCGATATAGGGTGCGTAGGCGGCGACATCGGGCATCATGACCACTATGTCTTTGGGTGTCAGGTCGACATTATTGCTGAGTAACTCAAGCAAGTGATCGTGCAGTGTTTCGACTTCCCGCAGTGGACTGTGACAACTCTTGACTCGAATGGATTCATCGTCGCGCTTAAGCAGGCGTCTGTTCTCGACATTTTGGTACAGCTCGGCATCAGGCCCTAGTACTCTGTCTAAGGTTTGCATCTCTAAAATATCGTATTGCACGCCGTGGAGCATGCTGGCATGACTGTGTGGCGAGTTGGGATCGTCACAGGGTTCACAATACACATCGTCGCCAAAGTCGCAGTGTTCGGCGGGGAGCTCAAGCAGCATATCGAGTAATTCACGGCCCATCTTGCCGTTATTGGCAAGCAGCGGATTGCCTACTTCGAGTTTATCTTCCCACAGCTCGGCTAATTGGCGTTTACCCGCATATTGCACCGCCATGCGAGCCCGATTACGGGGATCAACAATGTCGCCCCAATAGTGCTGACACGGGCTTAAGCCTAGTACGATCACATCGATACGACTTGCTAGATGGTAAAGCACTTCAAGGGTTTGCGGCGCCATTGAGGAAATGCCAAACACAAATAAGCGTTGTGGCAATTTGGCGAGTGACGTGTCGGGATGATTCAGCGCTGCAATTAAGTCACTGTGCAGGTTGGCCCTGTGGTAATGGCTTTGATTAAGCTCATCACGATTAAAGGCAATCAGTGCGCGCCATAAAATGGGTTGCCAGCGTTGGTCTTCATTCAGCGGCTTTGTGAGTGAGTCGGGCTGCTCGTTTTGCTCCCACGCTAAAATCCAATCGGGGCGATACACTAAGTATTGGTCGAAGATATCGGCAATGCGGCCACAGAGTTGGTACAGCTTAATATCGTCAGCCGTCATATCACGGGTGTTGTGCTGTTCACTCGCGTCGGCGGCATTTGTGCTGGATTGCTGATGACTTAGATAGTGTCTCAACGGCCCAAAGGCGTCATTTTGTAGCATGCGCGGTAAGAGTTGCATCAGCTTCCACGTCATTGCCGCCTTAGTGAAGGCGTTATCCTTAGGCACATTGGGCAATAAGTCATGGCACAACTGCCAGGTAAAGCTCGATGGCAGCGGGAATTCCAGTGCGGCAGCAATTCCATTCTGTTTGGCGATTTCGAGGCGTAGCCAAGTCGACATGCCGGGACTCTGTACCAGAATATGCTCGTTACTCAGTAGACGTGCAAAAGCAAGGGGTTGGGTCAGGTAAGCGGCTAAATGGGCGCAGAGCACTTCCATCTGATTGGACTGGATTAACTTTAGCATGTGCAACTCGGCATGGTGACAATAAAACAATTCTATGTGTTTGATTTATAAGATTCAACACTATTGCAGCTTCTGTGGAATTAACCCGCAATTTTAGGTGTTTATTGGTGCTTGCTCCGATGATGTATCGTCAGTTACAGCTCAGTTGACGAATGCTAGGCTAGATTGAACTTATCTTTCACTTTGGCTCTGAGCAATAACCAGTTGAGTTGCTTCGCCGCCGCTTTAAATGCGGTTAAATGCGCATGATAGTCTTTAGCCGGTAAATCTTGGTACTTCAGCGCCACATAACTTTGTGTCAAGGTTTGGAACAGCGTGCAAAGCTTTGGTGTACTGTGTTGGTATTGCTCAATAATCTGCTGCGCAAATTGATTTGGTCCATCACTGTCTTTGCGCTTAATGCCGTGGTGTGCAAGACGATTACAGATCTGTTGATAACGAGTGCTAATAGGATCGCCTTGAACTCTAAAATGTAATAAGCCCGCACTGTAGGCGATATAGAGCACGATAAGGCTGATACAGAGCCCCATAAATACCGCGATTTTAGTGTGAGTCACATCGCCTAAAATGCCACTGAGCACTTGATTCTGTTTCTCTTGGTTAAAACCCAGTACCCACACGCTCCAGTAATAATCTATGCTGGCAAAACGTTGTCTTAACTCATTGAGCCAAGGCATGGATTTAAATCGTAAGCTACTAAAAGGGCTTTCCTGCAGGTAACTCTGCTCTGGATCAAACTGGGCGTCGAATCCTTGCTCGATACGATTGGGCGCCACCATAGCGGTGGGGTCGAAACGCACCCAACCTTCATCTTCAAGCCAGACTTCTGCCCATGCGTGGGCCATATATTGATACACACTGTAGTAACCCGCTTGCGGATTAAATTCACCGCCCTGATAGCCTGTGACCATACGCGCGGGTAAGCCTGTGGCCCGCGCCATAAAAATGAAGGCTGCGGCATAGTGCACGCAAAAACCGGCTTTGTTTTCAAATAAGAAATCATCCACTTGCTGCGGCCCAAGGGGAGGCGGCGTGAGAGTGTAGAAAAAAGGCTCACGATTAAAGTGGCCCATCATGGCCCATAGTCGTGGCTTAGGCGCGGGATACTGAGTCTTAAACTGCTCAGCTAACGTTAAAGTGCGTGGATTACTTTGGCTCGGTAGTTCGAGGTTAATCTGCCTTTGCCGCGCAGATAGCCTGAGATCCATCTTAGCCTTAGGCCAAGACTCTACTTGATAACTCATTCGCTGATCGATATTGCGCAGCGCCAACAGCCGATAGTCGGGCATATTGACCACGTTATCATCTTGGCTATAGGCCACATCGAGACCAAATAACCACGGCTGGTGGCTCGGCTCAGCAATCACTTGATAACGAATACTATGCTTATCTTGCTTACTTAATGCGATCTCTTGATCTTCACTGCTTATCGGAGCAGGACTATTGCTCATGGGATCACTCATGGGATCAGGATTATTGACCATCAATGCTGGGCTGGGCCGTGAGGGCGGAAACAGCAGCGCATCTTTTTGCAACTGTTTAATCCCCGCTTCTTGGCGCCAAGTGACACCATCATAGTTCTCCATCACGAGGGCACGCCAATATAACTCGGCATTAATGGGCTTTGCATTGGTAAAACTCGCCCTAAAGGCAAGTTCAGTCGAACGGGTAAGCTTACCTATATCACCAATCGCCAGACTATCGGACAAGCCCGTTTGGGCTTCTTTCATGTTGGGCACTAACCAGAGCGGTGCAAGACGCGGTAATACTAAAAATAACAGCAGCGCGAGGGGAAGGCTCTGGAGTAAAAATTTGCCACCGATCCAAGCCGTGTGTTTTAAGGATTGCTTATCTTGATACAAAGTCACGAGCACGCAGGTATTGATCAACGTCACCACGAGCAAGTGCGCGGTATTAAGCAGGGATTGATGGTCGATAAAGGTCAGCGCGATAATAAAATAGCCCGCGAGGACGACAACGCGTACATCCCTTTGATTACGCATTTCAATGTATTTTAAGGCATAACCTAACAGCAGCAGATTCACTAGCGCATTGAGTAAGCCTATTTCCTTTGAGACGAGTGCCAGTGTGGTTGCGGCGCCGATCGCAAGACTGGTCACCAAAAAACGCGGTGGTTTTGCCACTTTGCCGACATAAATCCCCACACGCCACAGCAAACAGATAGCGCAAATGCCCAAAGTCCAAGGCGTGGTTTTATCAAATAGTGGGCTTAATACCGCAATATTGGTGATCAATAACCAAAAAAGTGTCTGGCGGCTAATATTGTCGCCGATTTGAGGTGTCGTGCTATTGGCCGCTGACTTCATACTTGCTCCCTCGATGTAGGGATATGACGTTTCTTGCTGGTGGTTTTCGCCGTTTTATTTGAGTGCTTTGCCGCTGATGACGAATTAACGGCTGACGGCGCTAGCTGTGGATACAAGGCAATGGCTTTTTGACAGGCGATCCTATGGTGATTGCCTATCGCGGGCGCGATCAGCACATCGTCTCCCATTGGGTTTTGCAAATGTAAGCCAAAATACTGCTCAAGTTGCGTGAGTTTATTGACTTGCCAGCTTAACTGACCCAATTGGGTTTCGAGGCGTTTGGCATCGGGTCTGAGCCTTAACCAGACGGGATCACCTTGGGGCTGCTGGAATTCTTTAGTCAGCATGCCGCGACCCTGTGCCCATTGTTTCCATGCCACTTGCTTGAGGGATTCGCCGAGCACATGGGGTTTAAGGCCTTTAAACTCATCAATCCCCGATACATGTTTACCCGCGAGTAACAGGGGATCTTGCTCAGACTGAGTATGATCAGCCTCAAGCTGTAGCGGCGCTTCAATCGGCTGGGCAAAGACTAAGTGACTAATGGCTAAATCCACATGGGACCATGCGCGGCAAAGCCCTAAGGGATAGAAGGATTCAATTTTGAGCCGACCCGGTGACACTTGACCCCGCTGATGATACTCAAAGGGCACGAGCGCTTGTTGTTCATCTGTACCAAGGTTCTGCACCGTATAAGTGCGATTATTCGGATAGTTAACTTGTATGTTATGGCCACTATGGTGAGTGCTGATGAGGACGGGAAAAGTTAAGGTTTCGCCCGCATAGACTTCGGGCGGCGTCGTGGCCCGTAAATGTAAGCCAGCCAGATTTTTGTAACTGTAGAGAATGCAGGTATTAAAAAGGCTTAGGAGTAAGATGCTGAGGCCAATGACTAAGTTATTTTGATAGTTAGTGCCGAATAGATATAAAAGTAAAACCAGACCGAGCCAAACTAACCCAAAACCACTCGGCAGAATAAAAATGCTGCGATGGCTTAAGGTTATTTCGGGACTCGGTGGCAAGCGTCTTGCTAACCAACGTTGCCAAATCGGGACTAACGTCGGAATGAAAGTCGGGAGTATCAGTCGTTTCACTTCTGAGTTATTTCCTTAGTTTAATGCGTTAACTGCATACTTTAGCGATATCTTCTCATTACAGTATCTTGCTACATAATAGGGTTAACGCTGGCGAGAATTCGCTCAGAAAGGGCTTCACCCTGTAATTGGCTACTGGTTCTGAGTCTATGCTCAGCCACGCAGCAAAATACCGCTTGTACATCTTCAGGGACTAAATAATGTCGACCTTCTAAAAAGGCCCATGCCTTAGCCGCTTGTAATAGCGCTTTGGTGGCACGCGGTGATAACCCTACGCTGTCACTTTGGCTACGGGAAAAACTCACTAAGGCCAGAATATAATTGAGTAAGGCATCGGAAGCGCTGACCTTGTCGCACTGCTCTTGCAGTTGCATTAAGGCCATCGGTGTCAGGCATTGGGGCAATTGATCTAAGGTTAAGTGGTTGTGATTGCTCTTAAGCATAGCGAGCTCAGCATCGTGGCTTGGATAACCAATAGACAGACGCATCATAAACCTGTCGAGCTGCGATTCTGGTAGCGAAAATGTACCGGATTGATCGGTGGGATTTTGAGTCGCGATCACAAAGAAAGGATTGGGCAATCTGTGGGTGATGCCATCGACGGAAATTTGTTGTTCGGCCATCGCTTCGAGTAAAGCACTTTGTGTCTTAGGGCTGGCGCGATTAATTTCATCGGCCAAAATCATCTGCTTAAAAATCGGTCCAGGATGAAAGATAAATTGTGCTTGATGCTTATCAAAAATCGATACGCCGAGAATGTCGGCAGGCAGCATGTCACTGGTGAATTGGATCCGCTGATAGCTCAAACCTAAGCTTTGGGCTATACCATGGGAAATACTGGTTTTACCCATGCCGGGTAAGTCTTCAATCAACAGGTGCCCACGGGCGAGAATACAGGCTAGAGCGAGACGAATTTGCCTAGGCTTGCCCAGCAATACTTGTTCGAGTTGTTGTAGTAATTCGCTGATCCCAGATTGTGCCACGGGCGACTCCTAATACATTTGGAAGTGTGCTTAAGGTGCATTTGCAAGCTGATGTGCGTTATCACTATGGCGGATCATCGCCCGTATATCCAGTGGCATTTCTAGTGCTAAATCAATTACTCGACAGCATTAGGTTTGGTCTTGAGTGGGCTGGTGGCGCGAATGTAAACCGTTTTAGCCTGATCTTACGTAAGGCACAGTGCTTGGCTGCTGGTGGGGCGAATAAACCAGGATTTAAACAAAAAGCCTTGGACAAAGTCGACACCGATATCGCGCGCAAAGGCTAAGTGAGCTTCAGTTTCTATGCCTTCTAAAATGCATTGTTTGTGAGTCTTTTTGGCAAAGTTGACCAATGCAATTAATAATTGGGCTCCCTCGGGGTGTGTTATGTGCGTTAACCAATGACGGTCAAATTTAAGATAATCCACGTTCATCATCAGATCGACACTGAGCATGGAGTGGGGCGCACCAATATCATCCAGCGCCACATGTATCTTAGCTTGTTTAAATTGAGTGAATAATTGACTGGCCAGCTGGGCATCGTTAATGCAGGTGTTTTCGATGATCTCGACTGTGACTCGTTCATAGTGGGACAGTAAACGAATGAGCTTGGCGGTATGTGGTCCATCGACGGCGTGGGGATCAACATTGATAAAAATTCGCTGCTGACTCGGCGCATGGATGAGTTGAAATGCCTTGGCTTGATATTCAACTGCGGCGAGTAATTCTGTGGATTCATGCAATTGCTCGAACACAATATTAGGTGCAACCGCATCACCATTAGGCAAGTAAAAACGCGCTAAGGCTTCATAGCCGTCGATGGCTAAAGTATGAGGATTGACAAAGGGTTGGTATTCGCAGCTAAGGGTTAACGAACTAAGGTTAATCATGGGTGTAATGGGATTCTTAATGCTTTAATACTAATTATTCGCATTTAACGCCCTTCAGTGCAAACAAGTTTTCGATAAAACGGCGTGATTGCTGAATAATTATTCGCTTTGCTAATTATTTGAATTTAGAGAATAACATTTAGAATTTTTGGTGGTTAAAGCATGAGCTTTACCCTAGGGTATGCTGAAAAGTAGGAACTCGATGCTGCTGAGTATCGAGTTCCTTTTCATGTCACGAGTTAGTAAGCAAACTTAAGCTCAGCTTCGCTGAATAATGGCTGTGCTTTTTGCTTTTGCGCCTCATAAATCAATCGATAGCTGAGGACGGCTTGAACATATTCACGGGTTTCAGTAAAGGGAATGGCCTCGATAAAACCCATGGCATCGAGTTTGCCATCAGAGTTTGATAACCAGCGACGCACGCGAGAGGGACCTGCGTTATAGGCCGCCGTGGCGAGGATGCGGTTTTGGTTAAACTCTTTCAACAGCTGGGCATAGTAAGCGCTACCAAGATTGAGGTTAAGCTCTGCGCTGTAGAGATCCTTTGGATCGCTATATCTGGCCCCGTGTTTTTTGGCGGTAGCTTTGGCCGTGGCGGGCATAATTTGCATTAGGCCACGGGCACCTACACCCGAAGTCGCATAAAGATAGAATGCACTTTCGCGGCGGCTAATCGCACGGATCTCATCGATGTTAACCCTATGCTTTTTGCTGGCGTGCTCAAAACCGGCTTGGTGTGCCATAGGGAAGCGTAGAGGAATATCATCCCACAGCTTACCTTGAATACTGGCTTCAACACCAAAATCGTACCAGCCCTGTTCATGGGCATAGCGTCCATAGCGTGCTCGCATCGTATTGTCACTGCGTTTTAGTAGCGACATCCATTCATAGCGAGCATCGAAATAACGGTCGAGCGCCATTAACTCTTGCACTCTGACAAAGCCGAGATCATCGGTTAACTTTTGGCTATTGGCATCAACAACAGGCTCAGGGCTTTGATTGAGTGATACCGGTTTATTTAAGAACTGCGCAGCAGCAAAACCGTAAAAATTACGTTCATTACTGATTGTCGCGAGCGCTTTTATGGCGCTTTCAGGCGCTTCTTTAGCATTGGTGCGATAAAGCCAGTATTGCCAACGCTCCTTTGCCAAGGTTTCTGGTTGGAGTAGGTTCAAGTAACGGGCAATACTGCGCATGTCGTGATCGCGGATAGCCCATCTTAAACGGCGCTCAAATAAGTCGTCATTTTTCAGCTCAGTGAGCACATTATCGACATAGTTTTTATAGTTATCATCTTGTTCAATTAAAATGCGGCGAACAAGGTATTTATCGAGTTGCTGCGCTTGTTCTGGGGTAAAACGATGGGCTTTTTGATACCGTTCACACAAATTAATGGCTTGGTCGAGATCTTTACGGGCAAGGCGTTTTAATCCTGCGGCAACAATGTCACCGACAATGGGATTTTTATCTTTAAACTTTTCGGTATGGCGCAGGCTATTAGGATCTTTATAGACGGCGACTAAACGCTTAGCTTCGTCACTATGGGTGGTGATTTTTTGGGACAAAAAACTCAGTAAACTCGTTTCGCCAGCCTCGAAACTCAGCATCATTCGCGCCCATACGACATCTTGAGTGCGTTTACCGGCTTTGGTCCATGTGTTGAAAAGAGGATCACATTCCTTTGGTCGCGAACCCCCAAATACCCAAAGTGATTGTGCGGCCGCATAAGCCGTTTTTAGATCGCCCTTGGCGAGTTTCGCCTCATAGTAATAACACTGCAGGCGGATGTCTGTAGGCGCTTCTGGGGTGATCGCAAGATAATCATTCCAGCGTTTTTGGCTACCAGCATTGTTTAAATATTTAGACCGTAACCTATTGTACATGGGTGTGGTTTCATATTTTTCAATCAAGGCTTTAGCTGCATAACCCTGTAAGGCATTAAGAGCACCTATGTCGATATCATGATCTAAATAAATCGCGAGCGGATAATTACCTAGTTTTGCCCGTAGGGGTTTATAGGTTGCATAATCTTGCTTCTTCAGGGCTTTTTCAGCCTCAAGAAAGGTTTTCTGCGTTGACGTTAACGCAAGTGCAGCAGGGGCATTCAATGCGCCTGCGAGCAATATTGCACTGGATATAACCACATTTATAACTGCTTTGCACATGGAGCGTTTGCCTCCGGGCATCAAGGTATCAATCGACATGTCCGTATCGATTTGAGGTAATTAATGGGTGTTCAATTCTTGTTATCTATCATTGCACTCGACAGGTTCGAGTTCTGTGTCCTTAGGATCGCGCGTTGGCGGCAGCGTTAGCTCAGCGTCATCATCCTGTGTGTCGTTGTCGTCTTGGGCTTCATTGAGTGCTTTTTCTAGCAGCATTTTATCCAGCTGTTTACTGGTATCGACCCCGAGTTGCTGCATTAAGTGTGCTTGACGCACTAGGTTGCCCTTGCCCGATGACAGCTTGTTCATGGCGCTGTGATAGGTTTTTTCGGCGTTATCTAAGGCACGACCGAGTTTTTCCATGTCTTCAATATAACCACATAACTTGTCGTAAATTCGACCCGCTTGCTTAGCAATAGTTTGCGCGTGTTGATTTTGATATTCGTAGCGCCAAATATTGTTAATGGTGCGCAGGGCCACCAGTAAATTCGTCGGGCTCACCAACATGATATTCTGCTCAAGAGCGAAATTCACTAGGCTAGGATCATGCTCTAACGCCAGTAAAAATGCCGGTTCAATAGGAATAAACATCAACACATAATCGAGGCTCTTGAGCCCGTGCAGATGTTGATAATCCTTTTGACTCAATCCCTTAATGTGGCTGCGAATCGAGATTACATGCTCATTAATCGCCTGTTGGCGCAGGGCAGGATCTTCACTGTTAAAGTAACGCTCATAACTGACCAAGGACATCTTAGCATCGATGACCACGTCTTTATTTTCTGGCAGATGCACAATCACATCCGGCTTAAAGCGCTTACCGTTGTCGTCCTTGAGATCTTGCTGGGTATGGTATTCATGGCCTTCACGTAGACCGCTTTCCTGCAGCACGCGATCGAGGATCACTTCACCCCAGTTACCTTGCTGCTTGTTATCACCCTTGAGCGCTTTGGTTAGGTTGATTGCATCTTGGCTCATCTTCAGATTGAGATCTCTGAGGTGCTCAAGTTGATGTTTAAGGGCGCTGCGCTCGGACTGTTCGTGGGTGTAGGATTCACGAATTTGCTGTCTGAATCCTTCAAGCTGTTGTTTCAATGGCCCAAGCACGCCTTCGAGTTGACTGGCATTTTGATGCTTAAAGTTTTCGCTCCGTTCTTCAAAAATGCGATTAGCGAGGTTTTCAAATTGGGTCTGTAATCGCACTTCTGCCGATTCTAAGCTGGCAATTTTATCCTGTAGTGATTCTTGCTGGGCATCGGCCTTGGCTTGAATGGTTTGCTGCATGGCATTGGATTTTGACAGAGCCAATTGAATTTCTAACTGACGGCGCTGGCTGTCATTTAATTGCTGCTCTAAGGTGGGAACGCGTTCGGCTAGGGCCTCGGCTTTACCTAATTGTTCAATTTTGAGCTCAAGGCGCTGCTGGTATTGGCGCAGTTGCGCCTCTTTGTCATCAACCAAAATCTGTTGTTGTGCTAAGGATAATTCAGCATCTTCATTCACTTGACGCATCTCTTGCTCAAGTTGGTCCTTGTGTTGTTGCCAACGTTGGCGGGTGAGTCTTTGGTTAAGCAGAGCACCGATCAACAGGCCTAAGAAGGCAATGGCGAGAAGGCCGATGATTTCGGCGACGGAAAAAGATTGAGAAAATGGCATGATCAATAGCACTCCTTTAGCTTTGGCGCTTAGGTTCGCATGCCGCCCAATAGGCTTCAAGCCCTTTAATCAACTATATCTGCGCTTAATGCTTGAATGAGCAAGTCTTATACGTTTAAGGTGAATTTATTCACGGGTGGAAAGTTTTTCTGGCTTTTACCTGTCTATATTAAAGTGAGCATAGAAGTGAGCGATACAGACGAGCGCCAGATAAGCTTTTATCGCGACTCGGTGGCGTTAATCATTAGATGGTAGAGGTGTCAATTGGCTAAACATTCCCGTTTTACCCCAGGTATTCTTAAAAAAGCGCAGTGGCACACGCAAGACAACCAAGTGACGCCCGAAGCGGTGTTTCGCTCGCGCCGGCAGATTGTGAAAGCCATTGGGCTTGGTGCTATCGGCGCCAGTGTGCCAGGTTACGTGCAGGCCGGATTGTTCGATTTATTTGGCGATCAACCTAAGTCCTCATTTATCACTACGCCACTGACCTTTCAAACCAATAAGCAATACGGTGATGCCGATGTGTTAACCCCGCTTGATAAGGTGACGCAGCACAATAACTTTTACGAGTTTGGTACGGATAAGCAAGATCCCTTCAATAATGCCCAAGGTTTTAAAGTCGATCCTTGGCAACTGCGTATCGAAGGTGAAGTCGAACGGCCCATGACTTTAGATTTTAATGATCTGACTAAAATGTTCCCGCTTGAGGAGCGTAATTATCGTCTGCGCTGCGTTGAAGCTTGGTCCATGGTGATCCCTTGGGTGGGGTTCCCGCTGGCGGCATTATTGAAAAAAGTGGGTGTAACTAGCAAGGGCAAGTATGTCGCCTTCGAAACCGCTTTTGATCCCGAGCAAATGCCGGGGCAGAAGAGTCGATTAATGGGCGGTGGCATTCATTATCCCTATGTTGAAGGCCTGACGATAGCCGAAGCCATGAACGATTTAACCTTAATGTCGGTCGGTTTGTACGGCAAGACCCTGCCACCGCAGAACGGCGCGCCGATCCGCTTAGTGGTACCGTGGAAATATGGCTTTAAGAGCATTAAATCGATAGTGCGAATTCGCGTCATGGATAAACAACCGCCCACCAGTTGGAATCAGCTTGCCTCACACGAGTATGGATTCTATGCCAACGTCAATCCGGCGGTGGATCATCCACGTTGGTCACAGGCCAGTGAACGTCGTATTGGCGAGGGCGGACTATTCTCTGCAACCCGTATTGATACCCAGCCGTTCAACGGTTACGGCGAGTTTGTGGCTTCACTCTATGACGGTATGGATCTGAGGAAAAACTATTGATGCTTGGTTTGCTGTTTGGAAATACGCCATTAAGCGGGGATGACTTATGTTGAGATTAACCGCTAAGCACTTGTTTTGGTTAAAAGCGTTATTTCATTTGCTGGGTTTAGTGCCCATCGTCTACCTGGTGCTCACCGTAGTGTTAGGCCGTGCGGGCGGTGATCCCGTGCAGCACATTATTCACTACACAGGTATAGGCGCGTTAAATGCCTTAGCGGCGACCTTGCTGATCTCACCGATTGCCAAGCTGACTAAGCAAGGGCTATTAATGCAGACTCGTCGCTTGGTGGGGTTATATGTGTTCACCTATGCCACTTTGCATATTCTGGCATTCTTTAGTTTAGATCTGTTGTTTGCTTGGGAATTACTGTTTAGCGAAGTGGTAAAACGGCCGTACATTTTAGTCGGCGCTGTGGCTTATCTTATCGTCACTGCTTTGGCGATAACATCGTTTAAAGCCTTGATGCGTAAGATGGGACGTCGTTGGCAGACCTTGCATAATGGGGTGTATTTAGTCGCGATATTAGCGCCAATCCATTTTTACTGGTCGGTAAAATCGGAAATTATCGAGCCGAGTCTGTATATCTTAGGTTTTAGCGTGTTATTACTGTGGCGCACGCCTTGGCTTAAGCGCATCCTCAGCGGCAAAGGGATGAGTAAAACCGTGAAAAAGACGACGACTAGTGGACAAGATAAAACGTCGATAAAATCGGCTTAAACGCAAGGTGCGAGCGGTGAATCGTTGGCTTGTGTTACCTTTCTTTGTGCCTACGCAAGATATAAATTATAAAAACAAAAATGCCGAATCAAGATTCGGCATTTCTCATTTAGCGAACTGTTCTGCTCAGTTAATCTTCTTGCTCAGGTTGCAAGACTTAACCTAAACCTTGAGTCGCCGATTTCATTTGGATGAACTCAATTTTATAACCGTCTGGATCTTCAACAAAGGCAATTTCAGTGGTACCACCTGCGACTGGACCTGGGGCGCGTGTTACTTTGCCACCGGCTGCAGCAATTGCAGCACAACGGGCGTAAATATCTTCATCGCCAATGGCTAAGTGGCCAAAGCCTGTGCCTAAATCGTATTTGTCTGTGCCCCAGTTATAGGTCAGTTCAACAACGGCTTGGCCAGTGGACTCTTCACCGTAACCTACGAAAGCTAAAGAATATTTGTACTCTGGGTTTTCAGAGGTGCGAAGGAGTTTCATGCCGAGCACTTCAGTATAAAAAGCAATACTGCGTTCTAAGTTACCGACGCGGATCATAGTGTGTAATAGTTGCGACATAGGTCCTCTCTATAAATAGATTACGGCGAGGAGTATATCAAAAATGTATGTGCGTATGACTACAAATGTCATCCATTGTGTTTTTATCGAACTTGACCAATACGACTGGCTAGGATAGTGAAGCGCTTGCTGTCGGCGGACGATTTTGCGGATTTTGAAAAGAAAATTGCCGATAAATTGGCTGTCGCTCACAAAACACAGATACAAACATGGGTTTTTACCGCAGGGTTGACGATAATATGGCCATACCAACTAGGAGAGTGAATGATGAACACCGAACTTAAAATGGCTTTAGGCACCACACTTGTAATTGCTATATTTTTCAGTGCGTTCTTTGTTTCAATGTTTTAACGACTAATACAAGTTTGAGTTAACCCAGTTCCAAGTTAAGCAAAAAAGCCGCTATTGCGGCTTTTTGTTTGTCTGTGATTTAATGCATGTAAAACTTAACAAGGATTTGAAGATGTTGTTTAGCGAAACTGAAATAGCATTAATTGCGTCGGCCAAGCGAAAAGTACAGATGGCGCAGAAAGTGCGATTAGCTGTGATTGCATTAGTCGTGCTGGGTACTGGGCTGACGATATCTGGCTTGTGGGTCAATGAATTCGCCATTTATATGGCCTTTGGAATCGTGGTTTTTGCAGTGGCCTTGCCGCAATTTGGGCAAGGGCCAAAATATGAAGAGCTAGTCAGTTTGCTCGAGAAGAAAAGCCAAGGCTAACTGGCTTGGGTTTACTCTTCAGGATAAATTTTTTCTTTAAATTCACACAAGTCTTCAATGATACAACTACCACAGCGGGGTTTGCGCGCAAGACAAGTGTAGCGGCCATGCAGGATAAACCAGTGGTGCACATCGACTTTAAATTCCGCCGGCACGACTTTTAGCATTTTCTCTTCCACTTCGACTACGTTCTTGCCGGGCGCGAATTTAGTGCGATTGGCGAGGCGGAAAATATGGGTGTCGACGGCGATGGTTGGCCAACCAAAGGCAGTGTTTAGTACCACGTTAGCCGTCTTGCGGCCAACGCCGGGCAGAGACTCTAGAGCTTCGCGGTTTTCTGGCACTTCACCATTGTATTTCTCAATTAAGATCTCACAGGCTTTGATCACATTGATGGCTTTGTTGTTATATAAGCCTATGGTTTTTATGTATTGCTTTAAACCCTCTACGCCAAGGGCATAAATGCTGTGGGCTGTGTTTGCCACAGGAAAGAGCTTGTCTGTTGCCTTGTTGACACTCACATCTGTTGCTTGGGCCGATAACGTCACAGCCACTAGTAGTTCGAAGGGACTTGAAAAATTGAGTTCGGTTTCAGGTTTGGGATTGTTATCGCGAAGACGAGTGAGGATCTGGATACGTTTTTCTTGATTCATGTACGATTCCTGCGCTGTGGTGGGGTTCAACTCTCAACCGCTCATTATCACTATCTTATTAATGATGATTGATGAGTTTACAACCCACGTTCGCTGATTTTCTTATGCTTTGAGTTTTGCCGCTAATCATGTGCTAGGCACACATTAAACGCGTTAACACGAGCGCCATAATGCCTGTCGTTACTTGAAAGCCTAACCTACCTTAGTGATCCGTGCGCGGGTAACACTCGGCTCTGCGGCGACTTGAGGTTGGCGTTCTTTGACTTTTTTATCAATCACATTTTTCAATGCAATCAATAATCCCATCACGATGAATGCGCCGGGTGGCAGCATAGCAAGGAGAAATGGGGTATCGACTTGCCATAGATGCATGGTTAACGATTTAGCCCATGGGCCGAGCAGTTGATCCGCACCATCAAACAGTGTGCCTTGACCTAAGATTTCCCGCGTTGCGCCCAGCACTGTAAGCACTAAAGTAAAACCAAGGCCCATCATTAGACCATCGAAGGCGGCACTAAACGCATTATTACGCGAGGCAAAGGCTTCGGCGCGGCCGATGATGATGCAGTTCGTCACAATTAATGGCAGGAAGATCCCAAGGGATAAATACAGGCCGTAGGCATAGGCATTGATGAGCAGTTGCACTGTGGTGACTAGCGCGGCGATGATCATCACAAACACAGGAATACGAATTTCTTTGGGTACATAGTCGCGCACCAGTGACACCAAAATGTTAGAGCCAATCAGCACCAGCATAGTGGCTAGACCAAGGCCAAGGGCGTTAGTGATCGTTGCAGTAACCGCAAGTAGCGGACATAAACCTAACAGTTGCACTAGGCCTGGGTTGTTTTTCCACAGTCCTTGCCACGCAATTTCGCGATAATTAGTCATGGTTGGCCTCACAATTTAGCGGCTGGCTGAAAATTTGTGCTTGGTTAGTGCTGAAATACCATACCGCGTTTTTGACTGCTTTAACATAAGCGCGCGGGGTAATGGTTGCACCGGTAAATTGGTCAAAATCGCCGCCATCTTTTTTAATTAACCATTGCTTATCATCTGCAGAGCCCAACACTTTACCAACAAACTGAGTGACCCAATTCGATTTACGTAGTTCAATTTTGTCACCCAGCCCAGGGGTTTCTTGGTGGGACAAGGTACGTACGCCTAAGGCTTCACCTTGGATATTAATCCCAACAATTAATTTGATATTACCGCTATAGCCATCGGGTGCGATGGCTTCCATGGCGATAGCGACAGGCTTGCCTGCATGGGTAGCAATATAGGCCGGCATTGGACTATCCGTGCCTAATGCTTCTTTGTTTAATAGCAAGGTACACTGAGCGGTAAGCTCGTTATCATGTATTTCATCAGGGATTAATTGTTGCAATACTCGCATCAATTCCTGTTGTTCTTGCTGCTTAATCTTGTCAAAGGTTTGTTGATTGACCGCGGCGACGAGACCCGTGCAAATCAAGGCAAACAGCGCCAATAAAAAACCATTTTTAATCATCGGATTTTTCAACTCTTTTTCCTTAAGCTCTCGTTGCCAGCAGAATGACATTATCTTGTAGCATGACGGTAGTCCGCCCAATGGCCTTAGCTAGCTGAATGACCATAGGTGCGTGGCCGCACATAGTAGTCAATAAAGGGGGCGCAGAGGTTAGCCAATAACACAGCAAAGGCAAAGGCGTCAGGGTAACCGCCTTTAATGCGGATGATATACACCAACACACCAATTAACGCGCCGAAGATAATGCGACCACGGGGGCTGGTTGCAGCTGTGACGGGATCGGTTGCGATAAAAAATGCCGCTAACATGGTCGCGCCAGAAAATAAATGTAATAGGGGACTGCCTTGGGTATCGGGTGACAGTAAGAAACCGATACTCGATGCCACAAAGAGCCCTAATAACACGCCAGTACTGATGTGCCAACGAATGGCTTTCAGTTTAAGTAACACTAAACCGCCAGCCAGATAAGCTAAATTCACCCAGAACCAACCTACGCCTGTGCTGCCATCAAAAATGGCTTTAGTCAGGCTTTCAGTGGTGGTTAATCCTAGGGATAAATCGGTTTTAAGGGTATCGAGTGGCGTCGCCATTGCGATGCCATCTATCCCTAAACGAAACTGTTCCAAGTTAACGTGGGCGCCAATGTTGAAGATAAGTTGCAAGCTCTCAGCTAGGCTAGGCGAATGCAGCGCAACGGTACTCGGTGCTATCCAAGTGGTCATTTGCACTGGGAATGAGATTAACAGCAATACATACGCCGCCATTGCAGGGTTAAACAGGTTATGGCCTAAACCGCCGTAAAGGTGCTTAACGATAACGATCGCAAAGGCGGTGCCCATCACTATCATCCACCAAGGTGCTAGGGGAGGAATGGCGACACCAATCAAGATTGCGGTCAGCATGGCGCTATTATCGTTAAGGCTCGCTTTGATATTACGATTGCGAAGTTTCATCACCGCGGCCTCACAGCTTAGGGCAACTATAATCGCAAGCAACACTTGAACAAGCGTGCCCCAGCCAAAAAAGGCGCATTGCACCACAAGGCCCGGCAGTAAACATAAAATCACCCTTTGCATCACAGTTGAGGTATGCAAATTACGTGTAACATGGGGTGATGAGGCTATTTTAAACGCCATTGTGTTCCCTTTTTATCATTCTGTTCTTAATCATTAGCAACACTTGAATCGCTCGAAGCTTCGGTTTGTTTAGCGAGTGCCGCTTTTTTGGCTTTTGCCTTGGCGATGGTCGCAGCAATCCGTGCTTTTTTAAGCTCATCGCCTGATAAGGCTGCCGTTTCAATGGGTTCTGCGGATGGTAAAACGGCTTCGGGTTTAGCTGCGACGGCGTCAAGTGTTGCTATCGACGGCGATGCCACGTTAGCTTTAGTTTGAATGTCGTCAACGGACTCTATTTCAGACTCAGCTGCTGATGCCGAAGCAATTTTCTTCGCTTTAGCACGAGCAACAGCGGCGGCCACTTTGGCCTTTTTAATCGCTTCAGCGTCGTTAACGTCAGTAGCGGCAGCTTCTGTATCATCATTCACATCTGCTTGAACGCTAGCTGCGGAATCAACTGCTGGAGTCGCGGTCTGAGTTAAATCATTGTCAGCATTTGTCTCAACTTGCTGCACGGCTTTTTTCGCTTTAGCACGGGCAACCGCGGCGGCTACTTTGGCTTTCTTAATCGCTTCTGAATCATTAACGTCACTAACGCTAACATCACTAACGCTAACGTCAGTATTGCTAACTTCAATATCACTAGCGGCGGTTTCTGCTTGCTGCGCCGCTTTCTTGGCTTTTGCCCGCGCGACTGCGGCAGCCACTTTGGCCTTTTTATCATCGGCAGCGCTAGCTTCTGGTGTACTGTCAGCCGTTTCAGCCGTTTCAGCCGTTTCAAGCGGCGCGGTATCGGCTTGCTGAGCCGCCTTTTTAGCTTTGGCGCGAGCAATGGCCGCGGCGACTTTGTCCTTCTGAGATAACGGCGCTTCTTGCGCGATTGCATCTGTTGCTAAGAAGGATTCATCACTGGCATCAACATTCACCACATTGTTTGTGTCTGCACCATTTGTATCAGCACCATTGGCATTAACTTGGGCGGCTTTCTTCGCCTTAGCACGGGCGATAGCTGCGGCAACGGCAGCTTTACCCTTGGGCGCGTCTGTCGTATCAGTGCTTGTTACGTTTGATTGATGATTCAATGATTCTTCAGTCGACAACTCTTCAGTTGCTGATTTTGCCGCTGCGGCTTTTTTCGCGGCGATCCGTGCCATGGCTTCGGCGACGGCATTTTTATCCGTGCCAGTCATAGTCGCTTGTCGGCGCTCTGCGGCTTCTTTGGCCTTAGCTTCACGGGCAAGCTTTTCTTCTTCAAGACGCGCTAAACGGGCATCGAAACGCTGTTTAGCGCGCTCCGCTTGCTGCTTCTCATCGGCGGCTTGTTTGAGTGCGGATTTGGCAATGCGGTAATACTCGACTAAGGGAATATCACTCGGGCAGACGTAACTACAACAACCGCATTCAATACAATCCTTTAGATTGTAGCTGGCAGCTTTGTCATATTCTTCGGCCTTGGCGTGCCAAAAGAGTTGCTGTGGCAATAAGAGTGCAGGGCAGGCATTGGCGCATTCGCCGCAGCGGATACAGGCTTTTTCTTCTGGCGTAGTTCCTATTTCTTGGCTGCTTGGCACCAGAATACAGTTAGTACCTTTTAAAATAGGCACTTGGATATTCGCCAATGCATGGCCCATCATAGGCCCGCCAATAATCACCTTTTGTTCAGGCTCTGGCGTGAACTCAGTCGCAGCAAGCACATGCTCAACAGGTGTGCCTATCGGTAACCAGTAGTTCCCCGGTTTACCGACATTTTTGCCTGTCACAGTCACAACACGCTCAATCAGCGGTTTACCTTGGGTAACCGCTTGATGAATCGCAAAGGCAGTGCCGACGTTATGCACGACGATACCGAGTTTGGCGGGAATAGCGCCCGAGGGCACTTCGCGGCCAGTAATGATTTGAATTAACTGCTTTTCACCACCAGAAGGATATTTTGTCGGAATGACCGTTACCCGAATGCTGTCCGCTGGGAGCCCACATTGCACGACTGCAGCTTGCATGGCTTTTGCCGCTTCTGGCTTATTATCTTCAATGGCGATAACAATGCGTTTTGGCGTTAATAGCCGATGAATAATGCCAATACCGGCGAGGATATCTTGGCTGTATTCGCGCATTAATCTGTCATCGGCGCTGATATAAGGTTCGCACTCGACGCCGTTGATGATGACTAAATCAATTTCACTGACCGGATTAAGCTTAATATGAGTTGGAAACGCCGCGCCGCCCATGCCTGCAATGCCTGCAGCACGGATCTTATCGATCATCTGCTGATGGGTTAAATCCTCAAGCTCATTTTGCACCAGCTCACACCAAGTGTCTTTGCCATCGGCTTGGATAACGCAAGTGTTAACTGGCAATGCTGAAGCATGGTTACTGGCCCTTGGCTCAATGGCAACGATAGTGCCTGATGTCGGCGCATGCACAGGTAAATGCCAAATGGAGGTGCCTTGCGTTAACGGTGTGCCTTTTAATACGCTATCGCCGATGTTTACCGCAAGTGTGCAGTTTTCACCGACTTGAGGGATGGGCACTAAATACTTAGCGGCTAAGGGCAGTTGGCTAATCGGCGTCGCGTTCGAGAGGAATTTGACTTCGGGTGGATGTATACCACCGGGTGAGCGCCAAAGGGTTCCTTTATCTAATTGATCTAATAAAGTTAACACCGCTTTTCCTCTTCTAACTGTGGGTCTTGGTTCTGAATCTCTTTGATGAGAGTGTCTTGGATGAGAGTCACTGGGATGGCATTTAAGCGCCAGTTCCAATTTTTAAGATTCTGGGTGACTGGGATCATATCAATACAATCGACGGGACAAGGCTCAACACAGAGATCGCAACCCGTGCAATCGGTTGTCAGCACAGTATGCATAAGCTTACCTGCACCGATAATCGCATCCACGGGGCAGGCTTGAATACACTTAGTGCAGCCAATACATTCGTCTTCACGTATGTAGGCGACCTTTTTCACTTGAGATTGTGCTTCGGCATTCAGCGGCTCTGGCTCGACGCCCATCAGGGTCGCCAGTTTTTCCATGGTGGCAGTGCCGCCGGGAGGGCATTTGTTGACTTTATCGCCGTTGGCAATCGCTTCAGCGTAAGGGCGACAGCCAGGGTAACCACATTGACCACATTGGGTTTGTGGCAGAATCGCTTCGAGTTCATCGACAATCGGATTGCCTTCAACCTTAAATTTAACGGCGGCAAAACCGAGTAATAGTCCAAAGACTAATGCCAATAGGGTCAACAATATGACTGCAATTAAAATTCCGGACATCTTACTTAACCAATCCTGTGAATCCCATAAAGGCGAGGGACATAAGACCTGCGGTGATCATCGCTATGGCGCCGCCTTTGAAAGGTAAGGGGACATCTGCGGCAGCTAAACGTTCGCGCATCGCCGAGAAGAGAATTAACACTAATGAGAAGCCTAACGCAGCACCAAAGCCATAGATAGCCGATTGGATAAAATCGTGCTTCTCGTTAACGTTCAATAGGGCAACACCCAACACCGCACAGTTAGTTGTGATCAGCGGCAGGTAAATGCCTAAAGCGCGATGCAGTGCAGCACTGGTTTTTTGCACTACCATTTCAGTAAATTGCACTACAACCGCAATCACTAAAATAAAGCTCATGGTTCGCAGGTAGCTCAGATCAAAGGGTAATAATAGATACTGGTTGACGAGGTAACTGAGAATAGAGGCTAACGTCAGTACAAAAGTGGTCGCCATAGACATGCCAATAGCGGACTCCAGTTTACTGGAGACCCCCATGAAAGGACACAAGCCTAAGAATTTCACTAAAACGAAATTGTTGACCAGTACTGTACTGATCAACAAGAGGAGATATTCAGTCATCTCAATACTTTTCTAAACGGATCTTGGCCGTATTATCGACTTTTCCGTTTGCATAAACAACATATAGAATGCAGGGTTAACCATCTTTACTGTAAATTTTGGCGACGAATTAACCCGTTAAAGTATTAAATTTGATCTGTAATCGCCATGGCTTGGGGCTGTGCTATGTAATAGCCTTGCAATCCATCAACTAAGAGTTTTTCGAGGGTGAGTTTTTCTTCTTGGCGTTCGACGCTGGTCGCAATAACCCGAATGCCTATCCGTCTTGCAACATCCACCATCATACGGACGAAGAACTTATTATTGCTGTCTTCATCAATGTTCGATGTGTAGCTGCCATCAAGCTTTATGTAGTCTGGACGCACTTCACTGAAGAATTTGAAGGACGTAAAGCTCATGCCAAAACGCTCTATCGACACTCGTGATCCAACGCTATGTATTTCGCGAACGAACTTATAGCTTGCCCCTAAGTTAGACTGCATACCGGACTCATTGATCTCAAATACTAAGCGTGAGGCGATGTATTTTTGCTTGCCTAAAATGTCCTTTAGCCAAGCGACAAACATATCTTGATGCGCAGAAAATGCGCTGATATTGATACCAAAGTTACCCGAAATGGTCGGGTTTTCCTTAAGCATTCTTAATGCACTGATCACCACCAGTTTATCTAATTCAGAACTCATACCGTGACGTTCGGCCATAGCGATCACTGTGGTGGTCGGTAAAAACTTACCTTCGCTATTGTAAAAGCGCGCCAACAACTCACGGTAAACCTCTACATCAGTTCGGCAGGGCTGAATTGGCTGTTGGTAGAATTTTAATGCTTGGCGAGTGACTAAATCATTGATCGCCATTTTCCAGCGATCATCACCAAACTGCTCGTCACCATTGAGTTTTTCTTGGATATGATAGCTATTAGGTCCAAGGGTCTGCGCTATGCTGACTGCGGTATCCGCAATCGTCAGCAAATTAACCGCATCGGTACCTTGGTGATAGGGAACTAAACCGATATGGGCAACAGATTCCGCTTTTGTCATCTGCAAATATTCATCAAGATAAATTTTTAATTGATCTAAAAATTTTGGCGCATCCTTCAGCATGACATCAGGAATAAAGATGGCAAAATCAGCACTCGATACCCTGAAACATTCTGCATCTGAATACTTACTACAGGCTTTGCGGATACAATTGGCCACCCTTGAAAGATAATCATCCCCTGCAGTTCGCCCTTGTTTTTGATTGATTTGCGCAAGCTCTGTGGCTTTAACCATTGCCATCAGCCCCAATTGAGGAATATCGGGATTGCTTATGGTTTCTAATTTTTGGGTAAAGCGCTGGCGACTACCAAAACCTGTCACTGTGTCTTGATAGGCCGCTTTATGCAGCTTTTCATTCTCTTGATTGAGTTTATCGATTTGGGCTTTAAGTTGAAGACGACACTCTTCAAGGGATATTCCAATGGGGTTGAGCTCACCTGTGAGTTTTGATGATGCGACAGCAGAAAAACCTAACTCAGGTATTTTTGAAATATAATCAGCAGCATAACGTATCGCCGCCCTATGTTTTGACATTAACAGAATAAACACTAAGAGCAAGATAAGGTAAGCCACCAGTAACATGACACCGAGCTTTTGAGTATGACTAATCGAAGTTTCAATCGCTTGGTTTGCACTGAGTTTGACTTGTAAACGACCGGTTGCCAATTTTTGTGTATGACTGAGCTCGATAGAAAATAAACGGGCTAAAGGATGAGGATGTTGGCTGTCTAAACGACCTTCGGTATGACTCCGTTGGCCATCGGTATCATCAATATATTGGAAAAATTGGAATGGGTAATTTTCAGAAAGCTTTTTGAAGAGTTCGGCGCCATCACCTTGCCATTGTTGGTAGCGGGTTAAACTGGTTTTAAAGCTATCCAGTTCTTGCTGTTGTTGGACTTGTAATTGGCTATTTTCGCTTTGATATACCCAAGCAAAAAGACCTAAGAAAATAAGCAGTAAAAAAATTGGATATGATTTTGACATGGCCATAAAAATCCGCTCTATTTTTTTGGGTGAGCTCAAACAGGATAAGTTTAAGTCAAGAATATTTAACTGCAGCTATCTGTGTGATGACACTCATAAATTTTTATTAATAAGCTGATAACAGTGTAACTGCATTTGCTTAAAAACAAAACGGAAAAGAAAAGGTAACTAGAAGCCGGAAGAGGCAAAGGCACGGGAACAAAACGAAGAATAAATTGGCTCCCCTGACTGGACTTGAACCAGTGACATACGGATTAACAGTCCGCCGTTCTACCGACTGAACTACAGGGGAGTAGAGGGTGCGATATTGCTATCGACTTTACAGAAATAACACTTTTTAAATGGCTCCCCTGACTGGACTTGAACCAGTGACATACGGATTAACAGTCCGCCGTTCTACCGACTGAACTACAGGGGAATCGAGGTGCGATATTACTATCGACTTTTTAGCTTGCTTAAATTGGCTCCCCTGACTGGACTTGAACCAGTGACATACGGATTAACAGTCCGCCGTTCTACCGACTGAACTACAGGGGAATCATTTTAATGCTTCAGCTTGATAACGTAATTGGCTCCCCTGACTGGACTTGAACCAGTGACATACGGATTAACAGTCCGCCGTTCTACCGACTGAACTACAGGGGAATTGTTTACAACTTATCTTACTGCTTGTTCTAACTCATTTTTATCATGTGCTTAAAGTGGCTCCCCTGACTGGACTTGAACCAGTGACATACGGATTAACAGTCCGCCGTTCTACCGACTGAACTACAGGGGAATCGTTTCACACAATCGTAGCGACTCGTTGAGAACGGAGCGCATAGTAAAACGCTCTGTTGGATGAGTCAACTCGAGTTACTAAAAAAAGTGTAATTATGCTGTTAAGTGCTCATCTAATGTGCATCGTGGTGCAGAATTCGACATTTTTCGTGAAAAACCACTTAACAATTCGCAATATAGCCATAATTGAGTCCATCGTTTTTAAGCGGTGATTCTATGAAATTGAAATCATTCGCTAAATAATCGACACCGTTTTCGGTACTTGGTCGAGTACTTAAGACTCAAACCGCTCAAAAAAGGATCTCAGGTGGGGTAATGTGAATTTACTCAGTTCTTTATACCGATAGAAAACGTGGGTTATCTTTTCGCTGTTAAAGCCCGTTTTTCTGTTTTAACAAGTTTGCTGTTGTTGATGGAGGTGTTAATTGAGGCTTTATCGAATTAGCGTGAGCTGTTTTTCAAATTAAGTGATGCACTTCACTATTGGTTGTGGCACCAGATGCGCTACCACAGCGCTTGTTAATTACAGTTAGTGAAATTGATACAAGTAGCAACATTTATCAAATGTAATTAAATTACTAAATGCCGAGAGACGGTTGTTAAGACACATGACAGCCTCCAATCCCGCGTGGTTTCTAGGTTATTTCGACTTATCAACAAAATCTGTGGATAACCCTGTGAGTTGTCCTGAAAAATGGCCGCCAAAGCCTTGGGGTATGGGCGGCGGACTTAAAATGCACTATTTTGGGGTTCAAAAATAAATTTAAGTATTATCAAATGCATACTAAAAGCAAGTGGTTTTTGTTGAGGGTGAAAACAAGGTTGCAATTTTGTAATCGAACGAAATTGATTTCTTGTGTATTAAATTGGCATTTTTGCTTAGTTTGCGGGTGTTTTGTGAGCAAAAAACGCTGAAAACGCCTTAGTTTAAAAGTTTCATGTTTCTTCCTTTAAATTGTCATCTTGCGGTTTTAGATCGTATTGATATGACGACAGGAAGGATAACTGTGGAGCTTAGTCGGTGACTTGATTAGAATGGGGCGACTCACTAAAAGGATATGTGCGCGTGTCAGAATCTGTTTTTCAGCTTGAATCGCAATTCGCCCCCGCAGGCGACCAACCTACAGCGATTGCCAAATTAGTCGATGGACTCGAAGCGGGTCTGGCCTGCCAAACCTTACTCGGGGTGACGGGCTCAGGTAAAACCTTCACGATTGCCAATGTGATCCAAAAGTTAGGTCGGCCCACGATTATCATGGCGCCTAATAAAACCTTGGCGGCGCAGCTTTATGGCGAGATGAAAGAGTTCTTTCCCCATAATGCGGTCGAGTATTTCGTTTCTTACTACGATTACTACCAGCCCGAAGCCTATGTACCTGCGTCAAATACCTTTATCGAAAAGGACGCTTCGGTTAATGCTCACATTGAGCAGATGCGTTTATCCGCCACTAAGGCGCTGTTAGAGCGTAAAGATGTGGTGCTGATTGCTTCGGTGTCGGCCATTTATGGCTTGGGCGATCCCGATTCCTATTTAAAAATGTTGCTGCATCTACGCCAAGGCGATGTGATGGGGCAGCGTGACATCTTAATTCGTCTCAGTGAATTGCAGTACAAGCGCAATGATATTGAACTACAACGTGGTACTTATCGTGTGCGCGGTGAAGTGATTGATATTTTCCCTGCCGATTCTGAGCGTAATGCCATTCGAGTCGAGTTGTTCGACGATGAGATTGAACGCTTAAGTGAGTTTGACCCGTTAACGGGCCATATTATTAAACGTATCGCCCGTACGACGGTTTACCCTAAAACACACTATGTCACGCCGCGGGAAAAAATTATCGCTGCCACTGAGTTTATTAAAGAAGAACTGCGTGAGCGTAAACAATATCTACTCGATAACAACAAGTTAATTGAAGCCCAGCGTATCCATGAGCGGGTGCAATACGATGTGGAAATGATGGTGGAGTTGGGTTACTGCTCTGGCATCGAAAACTACTCGCGCTATTTGTCTGGCCGCGCACCGGGGGAAGGGCCACCAACCTTGCTCGACTATTTGCCTGCCGACGGCTTATTAATTATCGATGAATCCCATGTGACTGTGCCGCAAATCGGCGCTATGTACAAAGGTGACCGTTCCCGTAAAACCACACTTGTGGAATACGGTTTCCGCTTACCGTCCGCCTTGGATAACCGGCCGCTCAAGTTTGAAGAGTTTGAGCAATTGATGCCGCAAACTATCTATGTGTCGGCAACACCGAGTGCCTACGAGCTGGAAAAGAGCGAAGGCGAGATTGCTGAGCAGGTTGTGCGGCCAACGGGATTGCTCGATCCTGAATTAGAAGTGCGCCCTGTTGGGACCCAAGTGGACGATTTATTGTCTGAAATCGCCAAGCGAGTGGCCGTCAATGAGCGGGTGTTAGTGACGACGTTGACTAAGCGTATGTCGGAGGATTTGACTGAATACCTCGACGAACATGGCGTAAAAGTGCGTTATCTGCATTCGGACATAGACACAGTCGAACGGGTCGAGATCATCCGCGATCTGCGTTTAGGTAAGTTTGATGTGCTGGTTGGGATCAACTTATTGCGCGAAGGCTTAGATATGCCTGAAGTGTCATTGGTGTGTATTTTAGATGCCGATAAAGAGGGCTTCTTGCGCTCTGAACGCTCGCTCATCCAAACGATTGGCCGCGCGGCGCGTAACGTCAATGGTAAAGTGATCCTCTATGCCGATCGCATCACCAATTCGATGGAGAAAGCGATAGGTGAAACTGACCGACGTCGTGAACGTCAGCGGGCGCACAACTTAAAACACGGTATCACGCCTAAGGGCGTCGTTAAACGGATCACCGATGTGATGGATGTGGATGATGGCCGCGACAGTAAAGCTGTGTATGGCAAAGTGGCTGAGCCTAAGTCCCATTACCATAAAGCCGATGCGGCAGAGTTGAGCCATCAAATCGATCAGCTTGAGAAGAAGATGCATGAACATGCGCGCAACTTAGAGTTTGAACAAGCGGCGGCAATGCGTGATGAAGTCAAGCACCTGCGGGACCTGTTGATCAAAGCCTAGATTTATTCTTGCGCTCAGCATTAAAAAAGCCGTCCAGCAATTATGCTGCGACGGCTTTTTAATATCTTGACTTGGATTAAGCAGGGACTTTTGATTGGCTCATTTTTAGCTTGATAAACACCGCTAAAGCGCAAATCAGCCCGCAGATTAAGCCGACCAAATGCGCCTCGGTTGCCACGCGCGCACCTATCATGGCGGTGACATCACTGCTGGCACCATAAAGCTGTTCGTAACCGACCTTGATGATAACGCCAACGAGCAGCAGATAGCCTGAGCGCAGCTTACGGACAATATCCTGCACTGCGCCGTAGGCGAACAAACCATGCAACATACCGCTTAAGCCGACATAACCGAGCAATTGCGGATAGCCTAAATACAAGCCTATACCTTCAAGTAAACATAACACGAAAAATAGTGCACTTAAGCCTTTGAGATGATAATGAAAATGGTGCAAAAATAGCACCACCCACAGCCCTGCAAGGTTCATCAATAGATGCCATTGATTCGTGTGCAGTAAATTTCCACTGATTAATCGCCACCATTCACCCTCACTAATTGCACTGCGGCGATAGGCGAGTAAGTTATCGACATCGGGGCTTGCTAAGCCTGCTGCATACAAACCCGCACAGATCAGACTCACCATCAGCGCGACCCAATAGGGACTGCGTGTCATGCTTTAGGCTCGCTGGCGTCAAGCTCAGCCATGACCGCTGCTTTATTCTGTAGATAGTCATCTAATCCACGTTTGCGAAGATGACAGGCAGGGCAATCACCACAGCCATCGCCAATCACGCCGTTATAACAGGTGAGAGTATGGTGGCGAACCAGATCAAGTTGCCGATATTTATCCGCCAGTGCCCAGGTTTGTGCCTTATTGAGCCACATTAAAGGCGTGATGATTTTTAGTTGCTTATCCATGCCTTGAACTAAGGCGGATTCCATCGCTTTGACAAAATCGTTACGACAATCAGGGTAGCCTGAAAAATCAGTTTCACACACGCCTGTGATAATCGCCTGCGCCCCTAATTGATAGGCATAAATACCTGCAAGCGTTAAAAATAAAATATTACGGCCGGGTACGAAGGTATTGGGTAAGCCATTTTCCATCAACTCGTGTGAAACGGGTATCGCATCACGGGTGAGGGCTGAAATAGCTAACTCATTGAGTAAGGTGACATCCATGACTTTATGGCTGGTGATCTTCAAGCGTTTTGCTAAGGATTTGGCAACTTCAATTTCTTCGCGGTGACGTTGACCGTAGTCAAAAGTGATCCCATGTACTTCATCGTACTGGGTTAGGGCTTGAATAAGACAGGTTGTTGAGTCTTGACCGCCACTGAATACCACCACTGCTTTGGACACCACTGTTTTTGACACTAAGCTCGTTGACATAAAGGATTTCACTTCACCGTAGAACAGGTATAAATAGGTCGTTAGTGTAACTCAGGCCTTATGGCTTGCAAACTCTGACTATAGGGTCGAAATAGGCTTTCTCGGCGCAAAAACTTGCAGCTCAAGCTAAAATCCACTATAAATGCCGCCCCAGAAAAGTGGAACGTCAGTATGAACTACCCTGTCAACGAAGTATTTGAAACCATTCAAGGTGAAGGTGTCTTTACCGGAGTACCCGCCATATTTGTCCGCCTACAAGGTTGTCCCGTGGGATGTGCTTGGTGCGATACGAAACAGACATGGGATGTGCTTGAAGTGAATAAAGTGACGCCAGAGCAAGTCATTAGCGTAGACGGCACTATTGGTCGCTGGGCAGATCATACGGCGCAAAGTCTTATTGTTGCTTTTCACGCTAAAGGCTTTACTGCGCGGCATATCGTGATCACCGGCGGTGAGCCTTGTATGTACGATTTACGCGAATTAACCGAGACCTTGCACAGTCAAGGCTTTGCGACTCAAATCGAAACCAGTGGCACCTTTGAAATCAACTGTGCCGATGACACTTGGGTGACAGTATCACCCAAGGTGAACATGAAAGGGGGCTATCAGGTATTAGCACAGGCGCTGAACCGCGCCAATGAGATTAAGCATCCTATCGCTACTGAAAATCACATCGATGAACTTGATGAGTTACTGCATGACATCGATATTTCAGCGAAAACGATTTGCCTGCAGCCGATTAGTCAAAAGCCTAGAGCGACAGAACTGGCGATGAAAGTGTGTATCGCCCGTAATTGGCGTTTATCGATCCAGACCCATAAGTATTTGAATATTGATTAATGCTAATCTGCAAAGCATAAAAAACGCCTCACAGTTGTGGGGCGTTTTTTATGGTGGATGTTTTGTGGATTCTAAACCTAACGACTTAATACAGTCGCTTAATCAAGCTCACTTAACTGGCCGAAATGATTAAATGCTGCAAGTTGGCGCTGATAGGGCGCAATATCGCCGATGTTAGCTGTAATCCAATCTGTATCGTAATAAGTATCAAGGTAACGCTCACCCGAGTCACAAATGAGGGTCACTATTGAGCCTTGCTCTCCACGCGCTTGCATTTGTACAGCCAGTTGTAATGCACCGTACAGGTTGGTTCCTGTGGATGCGCCGGTTTTACGGCCAATTAATTGTTCTAACCAATGAATTGTCGACACTGATGCGGCGTCGGGAATTTGCAGCATAGTATCGACAACTCCAGGAATAAACGATGGCTCGACTCTCGGTCGACCTATGCCTTCAATCTTACTGCCATTGCAACAGGTTAAGCTGGCATCGCCGCTCTGATAGAAATCAAAAAAAACGGAGTTTTGCGGGTCGACCACGCAAAGTTGTGTCGCCAACCTTTGATAGCGAATGTAACGGCCTATGGTCGCCGATGTGCCACCAGTGCCAGGGCTCATCACTATCCAGCGCGGGATAGTGTGTGGCTCGCGCTCCATCTGATTGAAAATCGAGTTAGCGATATTGTTATTACCGCGCCAGTCGGTTGCACGCTCGGCGTAGGTGAATTGATCCATATAATGGCCGCCAAGCTCTGCGGCAAGGCGCGCCGATTCTGCGTAAATCTCACTGGAATGATCGACAAAATGACATTGACCGCCATAGAAAGTGATCTGCTCAATCTTCTTTTTAGCTGTGCTTTTGGGCATTACGGCAATAAAAGATAAACCGAGTAAGCGGGCAAAGTAGGCTTCAGAAATCGCCGTACTGCCCGATGAGGATTCGATAATTGGCGTGCCTTGCTTAATCCAGCCGTTACACAGGGCATAGAGGAAGAGTGAGCGGGCGAGGTGATGCTTCAAACTCCCTGTCGGGTGGGTACTTTCATCTTTAAGATAAATATCTATGCCATCGAGCATAGGTAATTCAAGCTTAATCAAGTGGGTATCGGCGCTGCGCTGAAAATCCGCTTCAATCTTGCCTATCGCGTGGGCTTCCCATGTTGGGCAGAGTCTGTGAGCGCTGTGAGAATCCACTGGTGGTTGAATCGTGTTAGAAATCATAGTAGTCACATCGAAAGGGATCATTTTCAGAGCATATCACAGGGACGGGCAAAGCGGTTTTATTGGATGAGCTTGAAGTCATTCGCTTAAAGTAGAGCACGACGTAATTGAAATCAAAAACAAATGTCGCTCACCAAGAGGTTTACTTAATATAGAAATGCCAAGAATTTAATTAGATTAAGCTGGAACAGTCAGATTAAGTTGGAACAGACTAGACGGAAGTGGAACAAGAAGGATATGCGAGAGTGAAAGAAATGGTGGAGGGAGAAGGATTCGAACCTTCGAAGGCTGAGCCGTCAGATTTACAGTCTGATCCCTTTGGCCACTCGGGAACCCCTCCACAAACTTTCTTTTTAGCTTTACAACTGACTTTTAAATTGTCTTTCAAAACATCATCAATAACAGACTTGTTTATCAAGAGAAAACTAAACATTGGCCATGTTTAGTCTTTGAAAATGATTCTCTGCGTTAGAGATAAAGATGGTGGAGGGAGAAGGATTCGAACCTTCGAAGGCTGAGCCGTCAGATTTACAGTCTGATCCCTTTGGCCACTCGGGAACCCCTCCACGAATACCTTTAACGCTTTTGTAAAACTCTACATCATTTTCGAACAACACGATAAAACTTGCAGTGCAAATGGTGGAGGGAGAAGGATTCGAACCTTCGAAGGCTGAGCCGTCAGATTTACAGTCTGATCCCTTTGGCCACTCGGGAACCCCTCCTCAATTGCGGCCGCCATAGTAGTCAGAAACCTTTTCCATGTAAATACCCAATTTAAAAATATTCCTAAAGTTATGTATCAAATGGTCGATTAACTAACAACGAATTGTTTTGACGATGTTTTTTTATGCAAATTGATGTTCCTTTAGTCAACGAAGCCCAAATTGGCACCCGCTTAAACGCGGCGATAGAAAACGACAGACGGGGCGAATTCGCCCTGTTGCTGTCGTTACTGTCGGTTGACGCTCGGGACATGGCGCAATTCCAATGGCAAAATGAACTTGATATGTCGCAAAAATTACAACGTCAGTTCGAATTGCCACCGCAGCAAAGTTTAATGGCGGATTTATCGTCTGCTGAACCAGTGGTTGATAACAGCAGTATTTTTATGGCTCAAGGTCCACGTGCGTTTCAATTACAACAAGCATTGCGACCGGAAGCCTTAGTCATCCGTGGCGGCGAGTCAGTCGCAATGGCAGAAGCGTTAAGTAACTGTGACCATGTCACTCAGCTGAGGCAAAGGGGCCAACTAACCGCGCCCAAAGTCGAGATCATGCACTTTGCTGATCAATTGGCAATCCAACGTAATCTTGTGTCTTTGCTCGCCTCAGCCTAAGGCCGTCTTCCCGCAAGTGGTCTTCAATACCCATTAAGTCAATCTGATCCATTTCGATAAATAAGCGTGAGCTAAAGCCAGTTATCTTGAAGCTTAATTACCTATAATTCGTATTAACCTATCGAGTTAAAATTTACCACGTTAAAAATTTAACGAGCATATTTTAGTGATGCCGTTAATCAGTCGCTCTATACATTAAGGAATACAGATGAAAGGCATAATAGAAGCACAGAGCCCGACAGTGAATGACACTTGCACCGATTGCGGCAGCTTTGTCGATATCGGCGCCGTTATTGATGAACACGATACGTTATTGACGTTAAATTTTGTTGGCGATAGCGCTCAAGCGGATGCCGAAAGCATGGCAACACGCGCTCAAACTCGATTTGCTGAAGTGCAAACTGAATTTGTGACTAAGACTGAAGGCGTCGACTTACTGCTGACCTTCAATGTCAGCGCGGAAAAAATGATTTTTCAATTGGAAAACGGCCTGTAATTTTTAAAGCAGCACTTTAGTTTTTAGTCGGTTATGGATATCCGGAAATCGCGCTAATTGCCTAAAAATGCTGCTATTGTTAACCAAATTGTAATAAATTGTGCCACATGTTGCTGTGCTTACAACAGTTAGTGTAATCTGCCTCCAAATAAGAATAATTCAATCAGCTTAATTCCACATTTTGAGGTAAGTTTGCTAACAGCAAAGACCTTTAGCCCAACACGAAGTTTTGTAGGGAACCAGCGTGAAGCGACGTCAGCATCAGCATTTATTGGAGTCTTTGGTACAGTCAACTGCAAAACAGCAGGGCGATTTCACAAAGACGGCAGAGTTAACCACAGAGTTGTTGTGCCAGAATTTAGCGGTTTCTTTGGTATCAGTGTGGACTTTTTCATCTGATCAACAAACCCAATCACTCGTCGCACAATTTGGTTCTATGATGTTGCAAGACATTCATAGACCTAAGTTATTACAAGATTGTCCCCGGTATGTACACGAGCTCAAAACTCTGCGCCATATCGATGCAGGCAATGCCCTGACCGATCCACGTTTAAGTGAATTGGCTGAGTGCTATTTTATCCCGCGGCAAATCAACTCGAGTCTTGACATCGCCATTCGTATCAATGGCCATCTCGAAGGTGTGCTCTGCATCGAGCGGGCACAATTGACTCCCCACTGGCATGACAGTGAAATTCACCTCGCGTGCCAGATGGCCGACCAATTAGCCCTGACCTTAGCGACAAAACACAGCTACGATAAAGAAGAAAGCTTGAGTTTATTTCGCTGTGCCACTGAACAATCGCGACAAATCAGTATGTTAATTAATCTGCATACTGAAAAAGTCGAGTATGTGAATCAGGCGCACAGTGAAATCACTGGCATGCCCCGTGAACAGATTATCGGCGCGAATATCCGTGAGTTGGCTTTTTTCAAGCAGCATGCCCAATTAGCCGAGCAAACCCTAGCGCAAATCTTTAGGGGCGAAATTGCCAAAGGCGAAGTGCAGTTTAGTCGTGCCGATGGCAGTCGTTATTGGCTGACATACGTGCTGAGTCAGTTCATTACCGATCGCGGTAATCATTATGCCTTGGTCTCGTGTGAAGAAAATACCGACGAGCATAACTATAAGTCAGAGCTTGAACGGCTTGCTTGGCGTTGTGGATTAACGGGACTCCATAACCGTACTCATTTTAATCGAGTCCTTGAACGTACCACGAAGGGACTGTTGTTATTAGTTGATTTAGTGGGATTTAAGCGTTTTAACGATACCTATGGTCATGAAAATGGCGATAGTTTGTTGATAGAAATTGCCCGCCGTTTGAAACATTTTTCTGAGATTAATAAGGCCACCGAAATTGCCCGCGTCGGCAGCGATGAATTTGCCGTGCTGTTGACCGATGGTAATGCGGTTTACGATCTCGATTATTTTAGTACGCGCCTGTATCAACATCTTGCCATGCCTATTTTAATCGGCCGCGAGCAAGTCGAACCAAAGCCTGCTTTAGCTGTGGTTGATATTGCCTCTGTGGCGAGTTTGTTTGCCCCATTAACCTGTGCCGATATTGCAGTGCAGTATGCTAAAAAGAAAAAAGGCACTGCAATCCAAGTATTTAACAGCACGTTATTGAGCGCATTTAAAGAGGATGCGCAGATAGAACGTGATTTACACAGTGCGATCCGTGGTCGTCAGTTTGAGCTTTATTATCAGCCACTGAGGGATCTTGAGCAGAATACCTATATTGGCGCCGAAGCCTTAATCCGTTGGCATCATCCTAAAAGAGGCGTGTTATTTCCAGCTTCCTTTATTGATATTGCTGAGCAGTCGGGGATGATTAATTCCATCGGCAGCTGGGTTTTAGAGGCTGCTTGTCGACAGTTGAACCTATGGCAGCATCATAATGCAGATATGACAATGCATGTGAATGTGTCGGCCCGCCAGTTCTTCAGTGGTAATTTATTCGAGCAAGTGTGGCAGTTGTTGACACGTTATCGCTTGAAACCTAAGACGTTAATCTTAGAGATCACAGAGACTGAATTGATGGGTGATATTCGCCACGCGACCTTGTTATGTCAAGAATTAGCGGAATTAGGCGTAGGGCTCGCGATTGACGATTTTGGGACGGGTTACTGCTCTATGCGTTATTTGAAGCAGTTTCCGATCAGTAAACTTAAGATTGATCGTTCGTTTATTTCAGATCTTACCGTCAGCCGCGAAAGTCGCGAAATTGTGTCAGCCATTATCGCCATGGCGAATGCATTAAATATATCTTTGACGGCAGAAGGGGTTGAAACCCTTGAGCAAGAAGCGTTTTTAGCGAAAAGTTTTTGCCATCAGGCACAGGGTTATCTCTATAGCCCTGCATTACGGGAGCCTGAGTTTGCACAATTTATCTTGTCGGCTAAAAGCGCTTCAGTCATAACCCACTAAAGTTACAATTATTTCAAATGTGCTGCTCACGATAAAATAAAGGCAACCTAGGTTTGTAATCTAGGTTGCCTTTATTATTCATCTCTGTGCTTGTTCAATCAGCACTATAAACCTTCACCGTCATTCTCCAGTGCAGTTCAGCACTGTATACCTATTAAGATTTTAAGCAGCATTGTTTGAATTTTTTGCCACTATGGCAAATACAGAGGTCATTTCTACCGGGTAATTTAGCCGTCATTTGCTGGCCTTGGCTGTAATACCAGCGACTTGCTTGGTAGATAAATTCGGATCGCTCATAGATAGCATCAATTTCACCATCGAGCTTATACCAAGCTTTAAAAGTAACAGTGCCATGTCGTTGTTCAACTATCGCCGCTTGAGCATTGTGGCTTGGTGTTTCAGTACTGCTCTGTACATCTAATCCTAACCAATGTGGATGAGGATCAGCATTGAGGCTCGTGAGAGTAAGGCCATTTAGATAGTCTGGATGATGTGTTTTTAAAATGTAATCAAAATTTTTCAATACAAATGCGCAGTAGCGTGAGCGCATAAGCTGTTCAGGTGTACGGGCAATCACTTGCCCAGTGTCTACATGCGTATGCAGTGGACCACAGCAATCTTGATAGCTTAGCCCACTGCCACAGGGACAGGTTTGCTTAGTTGTAGTCATGTTAGCTAAATCTTTAATTTAATTGTATTTGTTTAAATTTATTCGATTTCTATCTAAATGCGTTAGATGTGAGATAGTCCATTTAAACGTAATAGGCATTAACATTAGGGTAATTTTTTACCCGCAGGTAAAGGCGGAAATTGGCGACCATAATACAAGTTAGGCACTGGTTTCGCATTCAGATAATAGCTAGGTTCTGCGCGGTTATTGGTATCTAAGCTCACTTTCCATTGGGTGGATGAGACTTTTTCTGTACCAATAGCAAATTTGCCCGCAAATTCACTCACAGGTTCGCCAGTTTCTTGTGCTGGGTAAAATCGAACCAAATAATAGCCTGTATCTATGGCACCATTACCGATAATTTTGCGTTTAGTAATGCGGAAATCCACGTCAATAGTGGCTTTTTTGGCGCGGATTTTATCGAAAAACTTCTTGTAAATGGCGACAATATTGTCTCGTCCATAGTAAATTTCTTTACTTTGACTCTCAGATAAGTAGCTAGCGTCATCAGCGTAAATCTCACGAGTCACCTCAGGGGACAATTGATTAAAAGCGCTAATAAACAAAGGATAATTAGCGTTGATCAATTGATCATCAGTGGATTTTGTATGAGTTTTAGCTGGATTGGCTAAGCATGGCAGTGACAATAAGCACATCAGGACTAGCGGCAAAAATTTCATTACTTTATTCTAATCTGGCAATCATGGCGTCACTATAATGGAGGCGCCCGCTGAACTAAAGCCTTGAATGTTTACAAAGTGTGTTTCTGTACAAGAGTGTGAAGTAAAGGAGCTTGCCATGCTGGATGATGAATCAGCACTGTTTTTTGAGGAAATGGCTGGAGTCGTGCCACTAAAAGGCGATATGCCAGTGGTAAATTTAGCACCGAAAGCGTTGACGGCTGAGCAAATACACAGACGCGATGCTTTACAACGGGAAGCCTTCCTAGCGTGTATGCCACTGGATTTAAAAGCGTTTCCACAGCAAGCGCCAGATGACATTGTGAGCTTTAAGCGTGAGGGGGTACAGGGCGGCGTTTTTAAACGACTCCGAATGGGGCAATACAGCATCAAGATGGAGCTTGATGTGCATGCTTATCGGTTAAACCAAGCTCGTGATGCCGTCCTTAACTATTTACTGGCAGCGCAGGCACATGGTGAACGCTGTGTCATGTTGATCCACGGTAAAGGCTATCAGAGTCAACCCTTTGCGGGATTGCTCAAATCCGCTGTGTGCTATTGGTTATCACAACTCGACATGGTGCTTGCCTATCATTCGGCGAAAACCGAGCAGGGCGGTGCTGGGGCACTTTATGTGATGTTAACTAAGTCAGAACAGCTCAAGCTTGAAAACCGTGAAGCCAATCGTAAAGGCATGGGATGGCGTTAGATTAAACAGATAAGTATTGAATAAAAATGCCCAATTTTATTGGGCATTTTGTTTTATGTTATTGGGTGATGATTTAATAAACCCTTACCAACCACACTGGCGGTTTGCGGTGGTATTTTGCTCATCTAACCATGTTTTAAGTGGTGCGAAGTAATCGAGCACCGCTTTTGCATCCATGGCTTCTTTGCCGGTGACTTCTTTCAATGCTTCTGGCCAAGGTTTACTTAAGCCTAACTCGAGCATCTTATTGAGTTTATCTCCCGCGGCTTGATTGCCATAAATACTGCATCTGTGTACCGGACCTTTATCGCCTGCAGTTTCACACAGCGCTTGATGGAATTGGAATTGCAAAATATGCGCTAGGAAGTAACGGGTGTAGGGTACATTGCCTGGTACATGGTATTTAGCACCCGGATCAAAATCTGCTTCACTACGTTCAGTTGGTGCTTTGACGCCTTGGTATTTTTCCCTCAGATCCCACCAAGCTTGGTTATATTGGGCGGGCGTGATTTCGCCGCTAAACACTTTCCAGCGCCACTGATCTATCATCAGGCCAAAGGGCAAGAAAGCAATTTTGTCTAAGGCTTGTTTTAGTAAGAGGCCGATATCCTTAGATGCATCAGGTACTTCTTCTAATAAGCCGATTTGCTTTAAATAGCTTGGCGTGATTGACAGTGCAATCGTGTCACCAATTGCTTCATGGAAACCGTCGTTAGCGCTGTTTTTAAACAGGAAGGGTTGTTGCTTATAAGCGCGTTGATAGAAGTTATGCCCAAGTTCGTGGTGGATAACGCTAAAATCTTCGGCAGTTTTTTGGATACACATTTTAATGCGGATATCGTCGAGATTATCGAGATCCCACGCCGAAGCGTGACAAACCACATCACGGTCCTTTGGCTGAACGAATAGAGAACGTGCCCAAAAACTTTCTGGCAATGATGCGAACCCTAATGATGTGAAGAAGCCTTCGGCTTGTTTCACCATTTTATGCTCGTCATAGCCTTTCTTTGCCAGTAACTCAGTGACATCGTAACCCGGATCGGCATTGTCAGGGGCGACGAGATCATACACATTACCCCATTGCTGGGCCCACATGTTGCCAAGTAAGTGTGCCGGGATGGGTCCAGTGGTCGGTGCGACGGTATCGCCGTACTCTTTATTCAATTCTCCCCGTACGTAGCAGTGCAAGGACTCATAAAGTGGCTTAACTTGGCCCCAAAGACGGTCGAGTTCCTGTGAAAAGTCATCGGGCTTCATATCGTATTGACTGCGCCATAGTTCAGACAGGTTGGCATAACCGAGATCCTTTGCGCCTTCATTGGCCAGTTCAACTTCGCGTTGAAACAAGGGGCGCATGGGTTTAGCTATTTCACGCCAGCCTTTCCACGCTTCCAGTAATTTTACGGGATCTCGTGATTCGGCCATTAAGCTCGATAGCTCAGGCTGAGTCATACACTTGCCGTCGGCAAAACAGTATTTTCCTTTGCCGTACAAGCCATTTAATTCTGAACTAATTTGCGCCAGCTCGGTATTCTTCGCAGGATCGAGCGGCGCGGGTAACACTAACGCACTGCGCAGGATATTGAGCTTGCGGGCATTTACGGGATCGAGTTGCACATTGGCATACTTAGCCGCCTCGGTTGCAAATTTTACCGACGCGGCACTGACCTTTTCGCCGACTGCGGCAGACAGGGCCGCGGTATCATCAGTAATAAAGTTGCTGTAAATCCACTCGGCGCGATTAGATTCAATCGATAATTCGGCCATCTTGGCTTCAGCATCGTTAATAAAAGCAATGGCTTGTGCTTTATCTGGGGCGATATTGATGACAGCTGCTTCTGCAGTAGCTGTTTTGTCTGTTTTGTCTGTTTTACTTTGTGCATCATTACAGGCCGTTAATCCCAGCGCGAGTGCCACTGTGAGGGCGATTTTACTGCGACGATTCAATGAAATAACCATGTCTAGTTTTCCTTGTTGTTTTTGTGTTACACAGTTTACCTAAACCACAGGGTTATTGCACAAGGGTTAATTGACTTGTTTTTAACACTTATTCGGACATGTACGACATACCGCTTGTATCACAGACTAGAAAGCGGTGAATTTGTCCAATTTTAGTTTGACATCCGTGGTGCCAATGTTTAATTTAAACGAGTGTTTTAAATTAATTCAAGGTCACGGAATGGCAAGTCGATCCGATACAAAAACTAGAATACTTGATGCCGCAGAAAAACTGTTCGCCGAACGGGGCTTTTCTGAGACTTCCTTGCGACTCATTACCAGCAAAGCTGAGGTGAATTTAGCATCGGTCAATTATCACTTTGGTTCTAAAAAAGAGCTGATCCGTGCAGTGTTAGCCCGCTATTTAGACGTATTTATGCCTGCTGCTTCAAGCCAAATTCACCGTTTAAATGCCGCTCCAGCACAAGCTACACTCGAAGAGATCCTGTCTTCTTTGGTCGATCCTTTATTGGATTTAAACGCGCTACGTACCGAAGGTACCACGATCTTCCTGCAGCTTTTAGGCCGTGGCTATATCGAAAGCCAAGGGCATTTACGTTGGTTTATTACTACCCATTACGGCCAGCATCTCGATGCTTTTGTTAAAGCCGTTTCGGCCAGTGCACCACATATTCCACCCGCTGAAATGTTTTGGCGCTTACACTTTACCTTAGGCACTATCGTGTTCACTATGGCGTCCGCTGATGCCCTAAATGACATTGCTGCTGCTGAGTTTGGTGAGCATAACGACATCGAAGCCGTGATCCGTAAAGTGATCCCCTACATGGCGGCTGGTGTATCAGTCCCCGTTTCTTCTTAATTAAAAGGTCTTGATAATGTTGACGATTATAATTCTTGCCCTGATAGCCATTGTCGTGTTGTTTGCGGTGAAAAATATCCGGATGCAGTTTATTACCCGCCCAGTTTTTAGTTTTTTCAAGAAGGTCTTGCCGCCACTTTCAGATACCGAGCGCGAAGCGATGGAAGCCGGTGATGTCTGGTGGGAAGGGGAGTTATTTCGCGGAAATCCTAACTGGAATACCTTGCACAGCTACGGTAAGCCGACGCTGACAGCTGAAGAAAAAGACTTTATTGATAATCAAGTGATGACAGCACTGACGATGATCGATGATTTCGACATAGTGCATAACCGCAAGGATTTACCGCCGGAGCTGTGGGAATACTTTAAGAAAGAAGGTTTCTTCGCACTGATCATTCCGAAGAAATTTGGTGGTAAAGCTTTCTCTGCCTATGCAAACTCGACCATTGTCAGCAAATTAGCCAGCCGTAGCGTAAGCGCCGCTGTGACTGTGATGGTGCCGAACTCTTTAGGCCCTGGTGAGTTGCTGACCCACTATGGTACGAGCGAGCAGAAAGAACGTTGGTTACCTGCTTTAGCTAAAGGCGATGAAATTCCTTGTTTTGCATTAACCGGTCCAGAAGCGGGCAGTGATGCCGGCGCTATCCCCGATGTCGGTATTGTGTGTCGTGATACTTTCAACGGCGAAGAAATGCTTGGGCTTAAACTTACATGGGATAAGCGTTATATCACGCTGGCTCCTGTAGCAACAGTGCTGGGGTTAGCGTTCCAAATGCGCGATCCTGAAGGTCTGCTTGGCGATAAGAAAAACTTAGGCATTACCTGTGCGTTGATCCCAACGGATCATCCTGGTGTGGTGATTGGTCGTCGTCATAATCCGCTGGGTATGGCGTTTATGAACGGTACTACTCAAGGTAAAGAAGTGTTTATTCCGCTCGATTGGATTATCGGTGGCCCTGAGTTTGCTGGTAAAGGCTGGCGTATGCTGGTTGAGTGTTTGTCAGCGGGCCGCGGTATTTCATTGCCAGCATTGGCTACGGCTTCTGGTCACATGGCGACGAAGACGACAACGGCTTACAGCTATGTGCGTCACCAGTTTGGTATGGCAATTGGCCAGTTTGAAGGGGTGCAAGAAGCGCTGGCGCGTATTATTGCCAACACTTATCAGTTAGAAGCCGCACGCCGTTTAACAACCACGGGTATCGATCTTAAAGTTAAACCTTCGGTCGTGACCGCGATAGCTAAGTACCACATGACTGAATTAGGCCGTTCAGTGATGAACGATGCCATGGATATTCAATCGGGTAAGGGCATTCAATTAGGACCTAAAAACTATTTAGGCCACCCTTATATGTCGAATCCAATTTCGATCACTGTGGAAGGCGCGAATATTCTAACCCGCTCGTTGATGATTTTTGGTCAAGGTGCGACTCGCTGCCATCCATACGTGCTTGCCGAAATGGAAGCCGCAGCGATGGAAAACCAACATGAAGCCTTAGAGCGTTTTGATGCGTTATTAATGGGTCACATGGGTTATGCCACGCGTAATGCTTTCAGTGCTTTGTTTAGCGCGTTAAGCGGTAGCCGTTTTGGCAGTGCGCCAGTGAGCGGTGAAACTAAGCAGTACTATAAAGATATGTCGCGTATTTCGTCTGCATTAGCCTTAATGACAGATTTATCAATGCTGATCATGGGCGGCGATTTAAAACGCAAAGAAATGCTCTCAGCACGTATGGGTGATGTGCTCAGCCAGTTATATTTAGGCTCAGCAACCTTGAAGTTGTTTGAAGATAATGGCCGTCAACAGGACGATTTGCCTGCGGTACGTTATGTAATGGCCAATCGTTTGCACTTGGCGGCGAAAGCGTTGGAAGACACGATTCGTAACTTCCCAAGCCGTCCTGTGGCCTGGTTACTGCGCGGCTTAATTTTCCCTCTGGGTAATCACTTCACTGCACCGAGCGACAAAATGGCGACCGATTTAGTTAGCGGTATGTTGAAGCCTGGCCCTGCTCGTGAACGTATTACTTTCTTATGTCCTGAATTTGAAGGGGATAAGGGTGGTATTGCTGAAGTTGAGCAAGCATTTATCGCGCAATATGCCTGTAAAGATATCTATAAAAAACTGAAGAAAGCGCAGCGTGCCGGTGAGTTGCCAGCAAAAGTGCCGAATCTCGTCTTGTTTGCAAAAGCACTCGAGACTGGCGTTATCACTGCCGACGAAGAACAAAAGTTACAGCATGCTGATAAGCTGCGCTTAGCGGCAATTAATGTGAATGATTTCGAAGCGTTATAGTGATTGTTAGTGTTTGATGTTAGCGTTTAATGTTAGCGTTTAATGTTAGTGCAGTTTGGTCTAAGCGGTGTTAAGTTCGATGGCTACGCCGCTTGGGCCGCTTGGATTTCCCTCAGCAATGAGAGACCGATGAATCAGCACCAACAGAAATCTGCACTTACAGAAAACAGTCAATATAAAAAAACCACCTTCATGAGGTGGTTTTTTATTGGCTTTTTTCTAACGCGCTTGAGTTGTTAGAAGAAGCTTAAGCAACTTAAGCTACGATCAACACTTTACAGGTGTTAGTGCCGCCAATCGTTTCCATTGCATCGCCTTTGGTCATTAATACCATATCACCGCTATTCAAATAACCAGCCGCTGTTAATGCTTCTAACGCTTTTTGCGCTAGCTCATCGGCTGGGTGGATAGTTGAATCGAAGTAGATTGGCAACACGCCGCGGTACAAGGCCATTTTGGCTAGGGTTGTTGCGTGACGTGATAAACCCAAGATTGGCAGTGAAGAACTGATACGAGACATCAACTGTGGTGTTGCACCTGATTCAGTCAGAGCGATAATCGCCTTAACGCCTTCTAGGTGGTTTGCTGCATACATAGTTGATAGCGCAATGGTCTCTTCAACTGAAGTGAAACGCACATCTAATCTATGTTTAGACACAATCACACTTGGGTGAGATTCAGCGCCAACACACACATTTGCCATTGCCTTAACGGTTTCTTCTGGGAAGTCACCGGCAGCAGTTTCAGCAGATAACATCACAGCATCGGTACCATCAAGCACAGCGTTCGCCACGTCCATTACTTCGGCGCGGGTTGGCATTGGGCTTGAAATCATCGATTCCATCATCTGGGTGGCAGTGATGACGACTTTATTCAGTTGGCGTGAACGGGCGATTAACTTCTTTTGTACTGCAACGAGTGCAGCATCACCAATTTCAACACCTAAGTCACCACGGGCAACCATAACAACGTCAGACGCTAAGATAACATCATCCATAGCGGCATCGGTCGCAACCGCTTCAGCACGTTCAACTTTAGCAACGATCAACGCATTACAACCTGCTTGACGGGCAAGATCGCGTGCATAGTCCAAGTCAGCACCACTGCGCGGGAAAGACACGGCTAAATAATCCACTTGGATCATTGCTGCAGTGAGAATGTCAGCCTTGTCTTTTTCGGTCAGCGCAGCAGCAGAAAGTCCGCCGCCTTGTTTGTTAATACCTTTGTTGTTAGATAAAGGGCCTGCCACAGTCACTGTGGTATGCACTTTACGGCCTTCAACACGCTCAACGCGTAATTGAACACGGCCATCATCTAACATCAGGATATCACCAACAGTCACATCGTCTGGCAATTGCTTGTAATCGATACCCACTTGGGTCTCGTCGCCTTCACCTTTGGCTAACTCGGCATCAAGTACATAGGCTTGACCTAATACGAGTTGTACTTTCTTATTGTCTTTGAAAGTAGAAACGCGGATTTTAGGGCCTTGTAAGTCACCGAGAATGGCCACATGAACGCCTAACTCTTTAGCGATTTCGCGCGCTTGAGTTGCTCGTTTTAGATGATCTTCGGGGGAACCGTGGGAGAAATTAAGACGTACAACGTTTGCACCTGCCGCGATGATGCGGCGTAGATTATCATCACGATCGGTAGCGGGACCTAGAGTGGTGACGATTTTGGTTCTGCGGAACATAAGGATACTCCGTTAAAGTTAAAAAAAATCTTGGGACTATATTACCATGCAATTCCAAATTTTGTAGTAAAGTTACAATCAAATTGATCTAAAGTTATGTATGAAAATTGTGAGGTATCGCTGATATTTGCACGATAAATGGCTAGGTTAAGGATCAACACTAACCATTTTTAGAAAAGGAAGTGAGTTACAGTATCGGATCTTTATTGATGCGAGACTCTTTTAACACTTCTTTCACTCGTTTCAAATTATCGCGGAAACGTGGGCCTCTACGTAAGGTAAAACCCGTTGCCAATACATCTATAGTGACTAATTGGGCTAAACGCGAGGCCATAGGTAAATACATGTCTGTATCTTCTGGCACTTCCATTGTCACGGGCAGTGTACATTCCATTGACAAAGGCGAGTTGCGGGCGGTAATACCAATCACAGCTGCACCATTTTCTCTCGCTAAACGCGCTATTTCAATCAATGACTTAGTGCGGCCAGTGTGCGAAATCAATACCACCACATCGCCCTCATTACTGTTAATACAGCTCATGCGTTGCATTAGAACATCGTCAAAACAGATGACAGGGACATTAAAGCGGAAGAATTTATTTTGCGCGTCATGGGCAACTGAAGCGGATGCGCCTAGGCCAAAAAAGGAAATAGTCTTAGCTTGAGTGAGAATATCAACGGCTTTATTAATGGCTGAAATGTCTAGGCTTTGACGTGCGGTATCGAGCGAAGCCATTGAAGATTCGAATATTTTTGTCGTGTAAGACTCAGTCGAATCATCTTCTTCAACGTGGCGGCTCACATAAGGTGTACCGTTCGCAAGACTTTGTGCTAGATGTAACTTAAAATCAGGGAAACCTTTAGTATCTAAGCGGCGGCAGAAACGATTCACAGTAGGTTCACTGACATCTGCCATCTTAGCCAGTGTGGCGATGCTAGAATGTATAGCTGTCTGTGGTGATGCTAAGATCACCTCTGCAACTTTGCGTTCTGATTTACTAAAATGGGTGAGGCTTTTTTGAACCTTTTCTAGGGTATTCATACGCGTATGTCCGCTAAATTGAGAATGTAATTTTATTTATTTTTATTTCGTGGGAGCAGATCAAGACTGGCAGCCCACTAATAGACTCTATGTAGTAACTTTTCAGTACAATTTTGAAATAAGACTTTACTACCTTCAGTAATTTAAGCACAAAAAGCATATCAGATTTATGCAGCAAGTGACTAGTTAGCAAGAATGTTAATATTTATAAAAATAGATGCATTTAACAAATTCTGTTGTTATATTACAACAAAAGTGTGGATTTCTTCATCGACATGAAGGGACACGACATACAAAGGAGATCGTAACGCAATGGGCAAAACAACATCAGGCGCCAAAGCTTGTGACTTCGTACTCTTTGGTACTAAAGGCGATTTGGCACGACGCAAGTTGTTACCTTCTTTATACCAGCTAGATAAAGCTGAACTTCTCGATAAAGATACGAAAGTGATCGGTGTCGCGAAAGACGAGTTTACTCAAGATGAGTTTATCGAATTAGTCACGCTTGCATTAAACACCTTCGTGAAAGAGCCTTTGTGCGAAGAGACTCTCCAACGTTTTCTGTCCCGCTGCCACTATATAGGCACTAACTTTACCGATTCAGCGGGCTACAGTGCCTTCCATGATCTGCTCAAACCAGAAGAGCGCGTTATGGTCAGTTACTTTGCTACGCCACCTGCAATATTCGGCGACATTTGCCGTTGTTTGCATGAACAAGATCTTATCCACCCAGATTCACGCGTGGTGCTCGAAAAGCCCATCGGCTCAGATTTAGACTCTTCTCGCGTTATCAATGACCAAGTTTCCGCTTACTTCAAAGAACGTCAGGTTTACCGTATCGACCATTACTTAGGTAAAGAAACCGTACAGAACTTGATTGCCCTGCGTTTTGCGAACTCTTTATTTGCTTCTAAGTGGGACAACCGTACGATTGACCACGTCCAGATCACAGTCGCAGAAGAAGTGGGTATCGAAGGCCGTTGGGGTTACTTTGACAAAGCGGGTCAGATGCGCGACATGATCCAAAACCATTTGCTGCAAGTGTTAACGCTCGTTGCTATGGACCCACCCGTTAACTTAGACGCTGACAGCATCCGTGATGAAAAAGTTAAAGTACTTAAATCACTGCGTCCGATTAATTCTGACAATGTGTATGAAAATACCGTACGCGGTCAGTACAGCGCAGGCTTCTTAAAGGGCAGTCCAGTACCGGGTTATTTAGAAGAAGAAGGCGCCAACCTTCAATCACACACAGAAACCTTCGTGGCTATTCGTGTGGATATCGACAACTGGCGTTGGGCGGGCGTGCCTTTCTATTTACGTAGCGGTAAACGTATGCCGTTTAAGAGCTCTGAAATTGTGGTGTATTTCAAAAACCCACCGCATAACTTATATCGCTCAAGCTACCGTAATCTGCCACCGAACAAGCTGACGATCCGTCTGCAGCCCCATGAAGGGGTTGAAATCCAGATGATGAACAAAGTGCCAGGTTTGGAGCAGAAACAACGTCTACAAACCACTAAACTCGATTTGAGCTTTTCTGATACCTTCAAAAATGAACGTATCGCCGATGCCTATGAGCGTCTATTACTCGAAGCTATGCTCGGTAATCAAGCGCTGTTCGTGCGCCGTGACGAAGTCGAGCAGGCATGGACTTGGGTGGATGGCATTATCCAATCGTGGGAACAAAGCAACGAAAAACCAAAACCTTATCCTGCGGGTACTTGGGGTCCAGTTGCGTCAGTTGCTTTGATTACCAAAGATGGCCGTTCGTGGGACGAGTAGGAGACTTTGATGATTAAAGAAACCGTATTCAAATCTTTCGATACGCCAAGTGCGTTAGAACAGCAATTGGCCAGCAAGATTGCGAGCCAGTTGCAGGAAGCCGTCGATGCCCGCGGAAAAGCGAGCTTAGTGGTTTCCGGTGGTTCGACGCCGCTTAAGTTATTTCAACTATTGAGCATGAAATCCATCGATTGGAGTGATGTTTATATCACGCTTGCCGATGAGCGCTGGGTTGAAGCCGACGCCGATGCTTCTAATGAGCGTCTCGTGCGTGAACATTTATTACAAAACCGTGCGGCGAATGCCAAATTCCGCGGTTTAAAAAACATGTTTTCGACCGCAGAAGCGGGTGCTGATATGGCCGCCGAGTCCTTGTCTAACTTCCCACGTCCCTTTGATGTGGTGGTGTTAGGCATGGGTAACGATGGTCATACCTGCTCTTGGTTTCCATGCAGTGCTGAGCTTGAAAATGCGCTCACAACCCAAGCCTTGTGTGTGGCGACGAACCCCACCACAGCGCCCCATGGTAGAATTACGCTCTCTAAGAGTGCGATTCTGAACAGCAGACAAATTTATCTGCACTTGGTCGGGGAACAGAAATTATCCGTATATCGTCAAGCGTTAGAAAGTGATGATGTCCATGCTATGCCTATCAGAGCCGTATTAGCGCAGCGTAAAACGCCCGTTGATGTGTTCTGGAGCGCTTAAGGAGTCACTATGCACTCAGTAGAAATACACTCAGTAGTTCAAGCTGTTACCGACAGAATTATTGCCCGTAGCAAAGCGTCACGTGAAGGTTATCTCGCCGCATTGAATGATGCCCGTAACCATGGTGTACACCGTAGCTCATTGAGCTGTGGCAACTTAGCCCATGGTTTTGCCGCCTGTAATCCAGACGACAAAAATGCATTGCGTCAATTGAATAAGGCGAACATCGGCATAGTGACGGCATTTAACGATATGTTATCTGCGCACCAACCCTATGAAAGCTATCCTGAATTGCTGAAAAAAGCCTGTCAGGAAGTCGGCAGTGTTGCACAAGTGGCAGGCGGTGTTCCGGCCATGTGTGATGGTGTGACTCAAGGTCAACCCGGTATGGAATTGAGCTTACTGAGTCGTGAAGTGATTGCGATGGCAACGGCTGTGGGTTTGTCTCACAACATGTTCGATGGCGCTTTACTGCTCGGCATTTGCGATAAAATTGTTCCAGGTTTACTTATCGGCGCCTTAAGTTTTGGTCACTTACCTATGTTATTCGTGCCGGCAGGGCCGATGAAATCAGGTATCCCGAACAAAGAAAAAGCCCGTATCCGTCAACAATTTGCCCAAGGTAAAGTAGACCGTGCACAGCTATTAGAAGCTGAAGCTCAGTCTTACCACAGTGCAGGAACCTGTACTTTCTACGGCACGGCAAACTCGAATCAGTTGATGCTTGAAGTGATGGGTCTGCAGTTACCGGGATCATCTTTTGTGAATCCTGATGATCCACTGCGCGAAGCGTTAAATAAGATGGCGGCTAAGCAAGTGTGCCGTTTAACTGAAATGGGGACTCAATATACCCCAATCGGTGAAGTGGTTAGCGAAAAGTCTGTGGTTAACGGCATTGTGGCACTTTTGGCTACTGGTGGTTCTACTAACTTGACGATGCATATTGTCGCCGCGGCTCGTGCTGCCGGTATTATTGTGAACTGGGATGATTTTTCTGAATTATCTGATGCCGTACCATTAGTGGCGCGCGTGTATCCAAACGGTCATGCCGATATTAATCATTTCCATGCAGCCGGTGGCATGGCGTACTTAATCAAAGAATTGCTCGATGCGGGTTTATTGCATGAAGATGTGAATACCGTTGCGGGCTTTGGTTTACGCCGTTATACCCAAGAGCCAAGGTTGCTCGACGGTGAATTGCGCTGGGTCGATGGTCCAACGACTAGCTTAGATACTGAAGTGTTAACGTCAGTCGCATCACCTTTCCAAAGCAACGGTGGCTTAAAGTTACTCAAAGGTAACTTAGGCCGCGCTGTGATCAAAGTGTCAGCAGTACAAGAACAACATCGTGTCGTTGAAGCGCCCGCTGTGGTGATTGACGATCAAAACAAACTCGATGCCTTGTTCCAAGCCGGTGCTTTGGATAGAGATTGTGTTGTCGTGGTTAAAGGTCAAGGCCCGAAAGCCAACGGTATGCCAGAACTGCACAAGTTAACCCCACTATTGGGAACGCTTCAGGACAAAGGCTTTAAAGTCGCGCTGCTGACCGACGGTCGTATGTCTGGCGCGTCGGGTAAAGTCCCTGCGGCCATTCACTTGACGCCAGAAGCCTTAGATGGCGGTTTAATTGCCAAAGTCCAAGATGGCGACTTGATCCGTGTCGATGCGTTAACAGGCGAACTGAGCCTGCTTGTATCTGAAGCTGAACTTGCCACCAGAGCCGCGGGAATAGTGGATTTACATCGCTCACGTTATGGCATGGGCCGCGAGTTATTTAGTGCGCTACGTTCAAATCTAAGTAGTCCAGAAACTGGTGCGCGTTGTACTAATGCCATCGATGAACTTTATTAATACAAAGGAAGAATAACGCAATGCTTGAGAATAACTGGTCACTACAGCCACAAGATATTTTTAAACGCAGCCCTATTGTTCCTGTTATGGTGATTAACAAGATTGAACATGCGGTGCCATTAGCGCGAGCACTGGTTGCCGGCGGCATTAGCGTATTAGAAGTGACTTTGCGTACGCCTTGTGCACTCGAAGCTATCACTAAAATCGCCAAAGAAGTGCCTGAGGCCTTAGTCGGCGCAGGGACTATCTTAAACGAAGCTCAGCTTGATCTTGCGATTGCCGCGGGTGCGCAGTTTATTATTACCCCAGGCGCGACGGTTGAACTGCTCAAAGCGGGTATGCATGGTCCAATCCCTTTAATTCCAGGGGTTGCGAGCATTTCAGAAGTGATGACGGGGATGGCGCTCGGTTACACCCACTTTAAATTCTTCCCAGCTGAAGCTTCGGGTGGTGTTGATGCTCTTAAAGCCTTCTCGGGTCCGCTAGCGGATATTCGCTTCTGCCCAACAGGTGGCATTACGCCAAGTAGCTATAAAGATTATTTAGCGCTGAAAAACGTCGATTGTATTGGTGGTAGTTGGATTGCGCCAACGGATGCAATGGAACACGGCGATTGGGATCGTATCATTCAACTTTGTAAAGATGCCATCGGCGCTTTATAAATCGAGCTTGAAATAGTGACAAAATAAAAAACCACCGCAAGGTGGTTTTTTGTCTTTTATCTTTCGCATTTTGATAAAGAACGGCTGTGATCGCTGACTCTGCAGAAAGTCGGGTTTTTACAGTAACTCGCACATTTACAAACGGTCTGGATTTATAGCAAGTCGGCCGTGCAATGCCTGCTTGCCTACATTTCCTTGCTCAGTTCCACATTCGAGCCGGCTTTGGGGCTAAATAGCTGTTGATACAGTCGCCCCGCAAACTCATCTGTCATCCCTGAAATATAGTCCGCCAACACTCTGTGACTGTTTAAGCCTTGTTGCTCACTTTCGCGCCAGCGCTCTTGGGTGTTCAGTGGCAGTAAACGCTCGGGATCGGAAGCGAAGGCTTCGAATAATCCCATCACAATCTGCTGGCCCTTATATTCGAGCATTTGGATCTCAGGTTTACGGATCACGTATTTATAAACCAGTTGCTTGAGCACATTGAGCGCAATGGCAAATTCGGGCTCTAATGTTGCATTAAAGCGCAATAATGGCTCTTCGAACACGTCATCTTCTGAGATAACAATAGCGGTGACAAAGCCATTAACGAGTGTGCCTATGGCATCTTTACGCAAGTGATGCTCATGGGAAAACAGCTTATTACCAATATCGGCAAGCTCTTGTCGTATCCACGCATCACTGCTGTTCGTCAGTGTCGGCGCCACATCTTGATGCCACTGGGACGCTGTGACTATGCCCATCACAATCGCATCTTCGAGATCGTGCACCGCATAGGCGATGTCATCAGCTAGTTCCATAATTGAGCAATCGAAGGATTTAAACTGGGTTCGCAGATGCGGATAGTGGTGCAGGGCGGGGTGTGAACCTTGCTGAGTCGATGTAAAACGACGGCTATCTGCCTCAGATAAAGGCTCAAGCACCCAAGCGAAGATGTCGTTATCATCGTCGAAAATGCCCTTAACCGGCGGCCATTGTGACGGTTTTAACTGTCTGTGGTTGGTGATTTCACTATGCTCGCCCGCGACAAACAGCTTCGAGTGCGGCGCAGGGTATTTCAAAATCCCGAGCATGGTACGCCGACACAAGTTCATCCCAAAATCTAATGTATAGGGCTCAAGCTTCGAGAGAATTCGAAAGGTTTGGCCGTTACCTTCAAAACCGCCGTGGTCGCGCATCATGTAATTCAATGCGACTTCACCACCGTGGCCGAAGGGAGGATGACCAATATCGTGGGCCAAGCACAGGGACTCTAATAAGCTCATAGAGCAAAGTAGTTGTTTATGTTGTGGATATTTGCGTCTGAGCTGCGCGGCTATGCCAGTGCCAATTTGCGAGACTTCGAGTGAGTGGGTTAATCGGGTGCGATAGAAGTCATTCATGCCAACGCCGAGCACTTGGGTCTTGGCCTGAAGGCGGCGAAAGGCGGCCGAGTGGAGAATACGCGCCCTGTCTCTTTGGTAAGGGCTGCGGTGATCGTTACGCCGTTGTTTATCTTCACCATGACGGCGTTCTTGCCAAACACTTGAAGTCATATGCATTCCTAGCGAGAGTGGAAAATCAAAGCATCTTGTTAATTTCGTCTAAATTCAAGGTGAAACTGGGTACAAAGCAGTTCATAAAATACTGTACTGCGGGATCAGGATTTGTCGCCAGCATGTCTTCGAGGCGTTTACGGGCGGTATTGAATTCACTGTTGCCCGCGCGGTTTTCTTCAAGACATTTAAGGTAAGCGCACAGGGTATCGGCGGATTTCACTATGCTCTTGTAAATAGGATCGGCGTAATCGCTTATAAAGAGGCTACGATAATCTTCTTTAAATTCCTCAGGCACCATATCCAGCATGCGCTGCTCGGCAATCGCCTCAATCTTTTTATACTCGGCTTCGATTTCTTTATTGAAGTATTTCACCGGCGTCGGTAAATCACCCGTCAGAATTTCACTGGCATCGTGAAAAATCGCCAGACTCGTGGCTTGATGGGGATCAAGCGTCGTGCCGAACTTTTTATTGCTGATGATTACCAGTGCATGGGCGACCATGGCGACTTGTAGCGAGTGTTCCTGAACATTTTCAGTGCGAACGTTGTACATCAAAGGCCAGCGTTGGATCAGTTTCATGCGAGCTAAATGGGCAAATAAGTGACTCATAGTTTTCCTGCTAATGAGTGAATAGAAAGGCGACAAGCTGCATTGGAAGACATGAAACGAGTGAATAGGCAGTATTGACGCTAATGAAGTCTTAGATTATCACAGCCTTGGATGACACGTGAGCATGAGCGTAGAGGATTTAAATAAATAGCTAAAAATAAAGCGACCACTAGGATCGCTTTATGTCTCAAACCGTTAAAGGGATATTCTATTGTCGATAGTTTTCGAGGAAGGCACCAAACTCGGTAAATGCTTTCTTCAGATCTTCTTTATAGGGCAAGAAAACCACTCGTAAATGGTCGGGCTCAGGCCAGTTAAAGGCGCTGCCATGGACTAACAGGATTTTCTTTTCTCTGAGCAAATCCAGCACTAAACGCTCATCATCCCTTAGGTTGAATTTCTTCATATCCAGTTTCGGGAAGGCATAGAGTGCGCCCTTGGGTTTTTTAACGCTCACACCTGGAATTTGGTTAAGTAATTCGTAACAGGCATCCCTTTGGACTGTGAGGCGGCCATTAGGCAAAATAAGCTCGTTAATACTCTGATAACCGCCGAGCGCGGTTTGAATCGCATGTTGATTGGGCACGTTTGCACAGAGGCGCATCGAGGACAGCATTTCTAAGCCTTCGATGTAACTTTTAGCAGCCTTAAGATTGCCAGATAACATCATCCAACCAACACGAAATCCTGCTGCACGATAAGCCTTTGATAAACCGTTAAAAGTAACAGTTAAAATATCATCTGATAGACCCGCAGCAGGAATATGTTTGGCTTCGTCGTATAAAATTTTATCGTAAATTTCATCGGCAAAAAGGATGAGATCATGTTGACGACACAGTTCAACCACTTGCAGCAGTAATTCTCTGCTGTATACCGCTCCGGTTGGGTTGTTCGGGTTAATCAGCACTATGCCGCGAGTACGTGATGAAATTTTACTTTTAATGTCGTTGAGATCGGGGAACCAGTCCGCTTCTTCATCGCAGCGATAATGCACAGCCTTGCCGCCCGCGAGATTCGCCGCAGCTGTCCACAGGGGATAGTCTGGTGAGGGGATTAAGATCTCATCATCGGTATTTAACAGGCCTTGCATCGCCATCATAATGAGTTCTGAAACGCCGTTACCTATATAGATATCTTCGATATCGACACCAAAAATCCCTTGGGCTTGATAATGCTGCACTATGGCCTTACGGGCAGAGAATAATCCTTTTGACTCACAGTAGCCTTGGGCACTGGGTAAATTGAGGATCACATCGCGCACAATTTCTTCAGGCGCTTCGAAACCGAAGGGGGCCGGATTACCAATGTTGAGTTTGAGGATTCGATGCCCCTCGTCTTCTAAACGTCTGGCTTCCTTGTGCACTGGGCCGCGGATGTCATAGCAAACGGTATCCAGCTTGTTGGATTTGATGATAGGGCGCATTTACACCTCGGAACATGCATAAAGTTTTGGCTTAAGTTAGCGCACCATAACGAAATTTCATTGCAGATGAAAGGGGGGATAAGCACAGAATTGCGCTTTTTTTATAAATATCCCTCAGTTAAATATGCTTTAACAGTCGATTAAAGAAATCTGCACAAGTTTTATATTCCGATATTGGCATGATTTTAAGATTATTTATCTATTGAGTTGGTAGGGGAATCTTGTTTATGTTTTTTCATTTCGAAAGATGAAAATGCGTTTTCATTAGCTGACTCATATTTGATTTCTCTATATTAGCCATATTAATCGTGACAGAAGAAAATGTATTTTAGCTGATACTTAATGGTTGATTTTTAATCACAGATTTTTGATAAGGTAAACTTATGTAAGCGGCATTTTATCTTGTGATAGTTAGGCATATTTATTGAATGCTTATTAAGCTAAGAAGATCATAAATGTTTAAGTTACAATCGCGTTAAAAGTCTTCTAGATTATACGGTTATGTAAAATTGTCTCGCGGGAAATAAATTTATTTTCTATCAAGTTAAATTTATAGTTGACTCAATATTCGATGCGCTTTATTTTCTGCGCGATGTTTTTGGCAAGGCACCTTAGATAGCAAGCAATTCGCGGGTTTTATCTTCAGGGTTAGTCATCATGAAGCAGCTGTGTTGACGTTCTGAATCGTGTTGATTTCAGACGTTATTCTAAAACCATTTGCCTTTTAGGCGATTTATTTAGAGGACCTAAGTGCATGTCTGAACCGACAGCGTTAAGTCTCATTCCACCTTTGGTGGTATTGGTGTTAGCTATTTGGTTACGCCGTCCTATTTTATCTTTGATCATAGGTGCGGTAACCGGTTTCCTGTTACTCGATCCCAGTCAAGTCTTAAACAATTTTGCTAGTGTGTCATTGAAGGTTATGGCCGATGAAACCATAGGTTGGTTGATTCTGGTGTGTGGTGGTTTTGGCGCACTTATCGCACTTTTAGTTCGAACTGGCGGCGCATTAGCGTTTGGCCGCAATGCACTTAAATTGGCGAAAGGACCTAAATCTTCCTTATTAATGACATTTATCCTTGGGATCGTGATTTTTATCGATGACTATCTCAATGCGTTGACCGTGGGTGAAACCATGAAGCGTGTAACGGATAAATTTAAAGTGTCCCGTGAAATGCTCGCCTATGTCGTGGACTCCACCGCCGCGCCCGTGTGCGTGTTAGTGCCATTATCGACTTGGGCGGTATTTTTTGGTGGATTACTGGTGGATAACGGTGTGGCAGCCGAAGGTCAAGGCATTGCAGTTTATATGCAAGCCATTCCTTACATGCTTTATGCTTGGTTAGCTGTGGCTATGGTGCTACTTGTCGCATTAGGTATTGTGCCCGCCATTGGTCCAATGAAGACTGCGCAGCTGCGCGCTGCCCAAGGTGAACCCGCTGAAGCGCAAGTGGATTTCGACCAAGTGCAAACTTCGGATGAATATGCGGTTAAAGCCATAGAAGAGGAATTTAAGCACGCCGATAATCAGGGCAAACTGCATAACTTTTTAGTGCCTATTGGTTTGTTAGTTGCCTTTACCGTGTACTTTGATATCGACGTGTGGAAAGGCTTGCTGGCGACCTTAGTTATCACGATTCCTTATTATGCAGTGCAGCGTTTGATGCCATTTTCAGAGATGATGGACCAAATGATCGATGGCTTTAAAAGCATGCTACCGGCCATTAGCACTGTGATTGCGGCGTTTGTGTTTAAGGATGTGTGCGATCAGTTATTACTGCCGCAGTATGTCATTGAATCATTAAGCCCATTTATGACACCTAAATTGCTGCCTGCGGTAGTGTTCTTATCTATGGCTATACTCGCATTTGCCACAGGTTCGAGCTGGGGTATATTTGCCGTGACGATTCCTATCGTGATGCCATTAGCGCAAGCGGTTGGGGCGGACATCCCATTAGTCATTGGGGCCTTATTGTCTGCATCATCATTTGGTAGCCAAGCGTGCTTCTACTCAGATTCAACCGTATTGGCCGCCCAAGGCTCAGGTTGTAACTTAGTGAGTCATGCTGTGACTCAGTTACCTTATGCACTTATCGCAGCAGTAATAGCATTTATCGGCTTTATTGTGATTGCATAACTTCTGTCACGATTAATATAAGAAACCAGCTACGGCTGGTTTTTTTATGTCTGCCGTAATGGGGTTAGGCGGCTAGAGTGAGTAAAGGGTGAGTAAAGAGTGATGAGGCTTGAACTAGGATAAACACGATTACACTGTTAAATGAATATTTTCAACTGATGTCAAATTATATTTTACGGAATTGTCATTTATATTTTACATATTTCATCGTCGCCATGTAGCTTTTCAAATCAAAGCCTGATTATACTTTGCATCCTTCAGGGCATTATTTTCAACATTAGTGGCAAACGAATCAAATGGACTCAACTCTTCTTACTGCGTTTTTCGAGCACGGCACAATACGTGATGTCGAATGTTTATTCCCTGATATTTCAGGCTATCCAAGGGGAAAGCTTATGCCAGCCCGAAGTTTTGCTCAGGGTGCTGAATTACGTATTGCCCAAGCGATTTCGATGCAAGCGATTACCGGTGAGTATTCCTACGATCCTGTTTTCCCTGATGCTGATCCTGATCTTTTACTCGTCCCCGATTACAGCACTCTCAAGATGATCCCATGGAGCACAGTGCCGCGCGCATTTGCCATCCATGACTGCGTATTACTGGATGGCAATTTATGTCCATTTGCGCCGCGCTCTATGTTAAAAAATGTGTTGGCCCGTTACCAAGCCCTTGGGTTAACGCCCGTGGTGGCCCCTGAGATTGAGTTTTATCTGACTGAAGCCAATACCGATCCGAGTGTGCCGTATCAGGCACCCATTTCAAAAAGTGGCCGAGCTGAAAATGGTCAATCTGCGTTTAGCATGAATATGCTCAATGAACTCGCGCCATTTTGGGATGAGTTTAATGCCGCCATCGATGTGATTGGGATTAAAGGTGATACTTGGATCCACGAGATGGGGCTATCGCAATATGAAATTAACCTAGTGCATGGCGATCCGCTGGCCTTAGCGGATCAAGCCTTTATGTTCAAATACGCGGCGAAAGAAATCGCCATAAAACATGGCTTGAATGCGATATTTATGGCGAAACCCATAGCGGGTCAACCCGGCAGTTCTATGCATTTACATCAAAGTGTCGTCGATGATAAAGGTCATAATATTTTCAGCCATGCTGATGGTAGTGACACTGACCGTTTTCACCACTACATCGGCGGATTACAAAAGTATCTACCTGATTTAATGTTGTTATTCGCACCCAATATCAATTCATTTAGACGTTACATTTCCGGCAGTCAAGCGCCGATTAATTTAAGTTGGGGTGTTGATAATCGCACCACTGGCTTACGTGTGCCATTGAGTGCTCCGGTGGCGAGACGGGTAGAGAATCGTATTGCGGGCGCCGATGCCAATCCGTATTTGATGATTGCCGCATCTTTGGCTGCGGGCCTTGCCGGAATGGAAGAAAAATTATCGCCAAGTGCACCAGAAACAGGGAGCGCCTACGATAGCAGCCATGACCTCGCGCAGACATTTTTAGCTGCGTTAACGCAAATGCGCCAAAGTGATTCGGCACGACGCTTACTCGGGGACGATTTTGTCACTGGCTTTGTATCGGTGAAGGAAATTGAATTCCAAAGTTATTTGAGTGAGATAGGGGCTTGGGAGCGACGTTTCTTAGGGCCGCAATGCTAACGCTTTTATGAATAAGGGAATTATTACTTATAAAAGTTTTAACCCCTTAAATGACTCAAGAGTCTTAAAAATGAGTGACTAAAAAACAGCAACAAAAAAGCCAGTGCAAGCACTGGCTTTTCTTCGTCTGGAAACGAGAAGGGCGATTAAACGCGCTTCTTGAATTCACCAGTACGAGTGTCGATTTCAATTTTGTCGCCTACTTTCACGAAGTCTGCAACACTTACTGTGCCACCGCCAGTGATAGTCGCTGGCTTCATCACTTTACCTGAAGTATCGCCACGAGCTGAAGGCTCAGTGTAGATCACTTCACGGACGATAGTGGTTGGCATTTCAACAGAGATAGCTTTGCCATCATAGAAAGTCACTTGGCAAGTTTCTTCCATACCGTCAACGATATAAGCCGCTGCATCACCTAGGTTTTCAGCTTCTACGTCGTATTGGTTGTATTCTGCATCCATGAATACAAACATAGGATCTGCAAAGTAAGAATATGTGCAGTCAAGACGATCTAGGATGATGTCTTCTAACTTATCTTCACCTTTGAAAGTCGTTTCAGTACCAGAGTTAAGCAGTAAGTTTTTCAACTTTAACTTAACGATAGCAGCGTTACGGCCAGAACGAGTTGTTTCAGTTTTCTGCACAACCCATGGGCTGCCATCTAACATGATCACGTTACCAGGACGGATTTCATGAGCAGTTTTCATTACACTATTTCCTATATTTAGATTTTTCTGTTTTCGCGCAGTATCTTAGCTGTTTTTAACGAACTGAACTAGTCGAGTAGCGAGATCTGCAGCATTTAATGCATTAATTGGCCATTGTTTAGCATGGTGATGCAACAAGGGCAAATTAACAGGATTAAGGTTTTGCCAGTGAAGGCTCACGGCTGATTGCTGTGCTTGGTTGAACGCGAGATTCAATTCAGACCAATAACAAGCAATTTTAGGTGGCAGATTATCGCAGTAAAGTTTGAGAAAAGCTTCTAATTTTACGAGGTGATAATCATCTTCTTGGGGATAAATGTGCCAAATGAAGGGTTTTGCGGCCCATTGGGCACGTAAAAAGGAATCTTCACCGCGCACGATATTAAAATCACAGCTCCAGAGCAGGCGATCAAACCCCTGTTGGTCTGTCATAGGTAAAATGTGCAGGGTTAAATTGCCATGATTTATCTGTTGACCCGGCACTAGAGCGGCAATTTCACAGGGCAGTAAATGTGTCAGACTGTTTAAGCTACGCCCCTTGGGGATCAGCGCATGGATTTTTTCTACCGATTGCTGCCATAACTCACATAATGCGGGTAGCGCCTCGGTCTCATAGCTAAAAACGCTAATAACAGTGTCTTGTGCCTGAATGTCCTTAAGACCTAGATCAGTAAAAAGCTGCAATTTATTGGCAGTATCAGCTTGCCAAGCATCACGCTCTGCAAACAAATTTTGCTCGCAAATGAGTCCACCCGTTTTGGCGCTAAAACCGGGAAAGTAGAAATACTTCTTCAAACCATTGGCTTGTAACGATGGCAAACCATGGCAGCCTTCAACCCAATCCTCAGCACTTAAATACTCTAAATTCAGCCAGACAGGTACAGATTTTGGGGCGTTCTGATGTAAATAAACCAGCTGCGCTTTTACCTGTTCGGGTAATTCACAGGCAAAGGCTTCGATGAGCACAGCTCCTGCAACAAACTTTATAGGCAAAGGCTCTTTCCAATGAATAATATTCACACCATTGAAGGTTTGAGTGGCTTTTAGTGGATCGAGTGTCGGTAAGATATGCGAGAAGCTTGCGAGGTCATCGACCCACAAATTAACGGGAATGTGGTACTCATTAGCCATTTGTTTGGCTAAACGCCAAGTGACGCCAATATCGCCGTAGTTATCAACGACGGTGCAAAAAATATCCCAGTGATTGGAGCGGGGTGTGTTGGTCATGAGTGTGGTATGTCGTTATTCTTAGTTACAACAAGTAGATAGTCGCAACAAGTCAGAAATATATGCATAAAAAAAGCGGCGTTAAGCCGCTTTAATCAAATGGTTAACAGAATTAATCTTCTAATTCAGCTAAACACATTTCTTCGTAAATTTGCTTAACCCAAGCATCAACACGTTCTTCAGTCAGCTCTGGTTGGCGATCTTCATCGATACCTAAACCAATAAAGTGGTCGTCATCGACTTGACCTTTAGAGGCTTCAAAATTGTAGCTTGCAGTTGGCCAATGGCCGATGATGATACCACCACGGGCCTGAACGATATCGCCAACCATGCCCATGGCATCAAGGAAATACTCAGCGTAGTCTTCTTGATCACCACAACCAAAAATAGCGACAAGTTTGTCAGTAAAATCAATTTGCTCTAATTCAGGGAAGAAATCATCCCAGTCACATTGCGCTTCACCGTAATACCAGGTCGGGATGCCGAACAGCAGCAAGTCATACTCTGCAATCTGTTCTTTGGTACTTTTGGCGATATCTTTCACCTCAACCATTTTTTTACCCAGTTTTTTCTGGATCATCTTGGCTACAGCTTCGGTGTTACCTGTGTCGCTACCGAAAAAAAGACCTACAGTTGCCATTGTCTATCCTTTAATGTCTAGTTCACTTATTAGGTTAATCTTGCTGGTACTCGTTCAGCACTCAACTTGTTGCTGAAGAATTAATTCGATTAACTGGCTACGGCTGATGTTACTGGCCAATGCCTGCTCATTCAAGGCGTCATACAAATCTTGTGACACCTTTAACTCTATTCGCTTTAATCCGTTGGCTTTATCGCGCTGGATTTGATTGCGTTTGTTGACCTTAAGCTGTTGGCTACGGGACAAAGGATTACTTCTTGGGCGGCCCCGGCGCTTTTCATTGGCAAAAAGGTCAATGGTGGTTCTGTCAGTTGCTTCTTTTGCCATGTTCTTATTGTTAACCGATCCCTGAGCCTTCCCAAGTGATCTGGATAATACCTTTTACAATAAACCCGGCGCAGCCGAGAAATAACACTAACCAAACAATAAATCGACCAAATTTTGGCACGTTACCTTGTTTAAGCACATCGTGGATGGCCATGCCGATAAAGAAAAATATCGAGGCAAAAAACAGGTTCAGGCCGATGGTTTCAATTTGTTCCATGTACTGAGATAACATACTTTCTTAGTCCTTGAGAGTGTTCTAAGGCCAAAAGAGGCGCGAATATATCACAACAAGATGGCGGCTGCCATATGCTTTCGGTCGAGTTTGCTGCTGATTTACATTGAATGTTTGTCAATAAATTCAGACACGATCCGGTTAAAAATGACGGGTTTTTGCGCATGCAACCAATGACCACATCCTTCAAGTGTTTTTGCCTGTGCCGCGGGGAATTGCGCCATGATAGCGCTTCTGTGCTCGCTAGTGACATAATTTGAGTCGCCGCCGCGAATAAACAGACTTGGTCCAGCATAGCTTTGTACTGGATTTAGTGTCTGATTTTGCCAGCCAATAATATTAGGATAACAAGCCTTTAGGCCACTTAAGTTCATTTTCCAACGAAAGCCAGTATCCGTGCGTTGTAGATTTTTGAGTAAAAATTGTGCCGTTGCTTCGTCAATACCATTGTCAATTAAGTGGTTTAGGGCAAAGCGTCTGTCGGTATGGCCTTCTAAGGGCAGGCTTTCTAATGCCGCAAACACTGTGTCGTGTCTTGGCTCATAGGCGACGGGGGCGATATCGGCTGCCACCATGCTGATAATGCACTCTGGAAAGGCTAACGCCGTCGCCATGGCGATTTTACCGCCCATGGAGTGACCCACAATATGGGCGCGTTCAATAGCCAGTTCGTCTAGCAAGCTGATCATTGCAGTGGCGAGGCGAAGGTAGTCCATTTGATCCCAATGCTCACTTAAACCATGATTGGGCACATCGACACGAATAACTTGATACTGATTTTCTAATACTTGCCCTAGACCTTTGAGGTTATCTAGATTACCGAACAAGCCGTGGATCAAGAGCACTGCGGGTCCTTGGCCTGTGGAAACAAAGTTCATGGTGATTCCTGTTGGAGATTTTTAGCTTAGCGTGACGCGAATTGTGCCTTTAATGCCGTTGGCTTGACAAGTCAGTTGCCATTTCTATAGTGGGGGCGGCCAGTAACTTGTGTGCTTTTTCGGCAATTGTCGATTAACTGCTAGTTTGCTGTGCTATTTCCCGCACTTTTAGAATAATGGCGCTTTATCAGATTGATAGAGATAGATACACTGGTAACAGATCGCAATGATCTGCCCCGATCGCTGTGGTACACTTTTTCGGTTAAGCCTGTCGAATAACAAAGGATAATTAAGGTTATGAAATATATCGAAGTAGATGAAGAGCTCTATCGTCATATTGCCAGCAAAACAGAACGAATTGGTGAGAGCGCCTCTGACATTCTTCGTCGATTACTCGGCCTGTCCGTCGATGCGGTCGAACAACCCCAGCCTTTGGCGATTAGCCAACCGAGCCTTGAAGCTGAACCTATTCAGCCCATCGCGGCGCAAACAGTGCCAGCAGTGAATGATTTTAGTCGCTTAGTCGATGAACATCAGTTATCGCAGCAAAAAGGCGCAGTAGGGCGTTTTCTGTTTTTGCTCGAAAGTTTGTATCAATTAGCCCCAGAGCAATTCTCACAAATTCTGCAGATCCAAGGGCGCGATCGTTTGTATTTTGCTCGCTCTAAGGAGCAACTGCTCGAAGCGAGTGCTTCGGCTAACCCAAAAGAAATTGGTGCAAGTGGTTTCTGGGTAACGAGTAACAACAATACCGCCAAGAAACGCACTATTTTATCGGAAGTTTTAGTGCAATTTGGTTGTGATGCGACAGTAGCTGCGGGCATCGCCGAGCGCGTTTAATCCGCGGGTGAGCCAAGTTAGTACGACATTTTTCTACTTTTTCTAATTGTAATTGAGTGCAGGAGAGCCATAGGTGGCAATACATCAAAGGGCAGGACAAATCGCTAATCAGACGGATCTGGTCAATATTCCAAAACTGATGAGCCATTATTACAGCATCACGCCAAATATAGATGACGTACAACAACGCGTCACCTTTGGCACTTCTGGGCACAGAGGCTGCGCCTTCAATGGCAGTTTTAACCAACAACACATTTGGGCGATTACCCAAGCTGTGGTGGACTACCGTCAATCGGCAAATATCGATGGGCCGCTGATCCTTGGGATTGACACCCATGCGTTATCCTATGCGGCCTATTTGTCGGCCATTGAAGTGCTGGCGGCAAATAAAGTCACAGTGAAAATCCAACAGAACGACGGATTTACGCCAACGCCAGTGGTTTCCCATGGGGTGATTTGCGCCAATCGCGAAGCCAATATTACGGGTGCGGCATTGTCCGATGGTTTGATCATTACGCCTTCCCATAATCCTCCTCAGGACGGTGGCATCAAGTACAATCCACCCCATGGTGGACCGGCCGAAGGTAATATCACGGCTTGGATTGAATCGCGGGCCAATGATTACTTGCGCCAAGCGTTAGCTGGCGTGCAAAAATTAGCGTATGCCAAAGCGCTGGCATCAGGCTATGTCAACGCCATTGATTTGATCACGCCCTATGTGGCTGATTTAGAAAATGTTATCGACATGCAGGCGATTGCCAACGCTAAGCTGCGTATCGGCGTTGACCCGCTCGGTGGTTCAGGGATTTTCTATTGGGCACCGATTGCCGCGCGTTATGGGCTCGATATCACCTTAGTCAATGATAAGGTTGATCCAAGCTTTAGCTTTATGCCGCTGGATAAAGACGGCAAAATCCGCATGGATTGCTCATCTCCCTACGCGATGGCCGGGTTACTCGCCCATAAAGAATCCTTTGATTTATGCCTTGGTAATGATCCCGATTATGACCGTCACGGCATAGTTTGCCCTGGTACGGGTTTGATGGATCCGAATCATTATCTTGCGGTCGCTATTGATTATTTACTGACACACAGACCAGATTGGAGCGATACCTTAGCCATAGGTAAAACCTTAGTATCGAGTGCGCTTATCGATAAAATCTGTGCTTTCCACGGCAAAACGTTACTCGAAGTGCCAGTGGGCTTTAAGTGGTTTGTCGACGGTTTAGCCGAAGCCACAATCGCCTTTGGCGGTGAAGAGAGTGCTGGCGCGGCATTTTTACGCCGTGATGGCTCTACTTGGTGTACGGATAAAGACGGTTTTATTCTAGGGTTACTTGCGGCAGAAATTCTTGCGGTGACAGGTAAAACCCCAGGTCAGCGTCACCAAGAGTTAGTAAAACAATTTGGCCAAAGTTTCTATAAGCGTATCGATAGCCCAATCAGCCTTGAAAACAAAGCCAAGTTTGCTTTGCTCAATGCCGATACCTTAAATGCCACTGTGCTTGCAGGTGAGACAATCGAAAACGTGTTAACCCATGCGCCAGGCAATAATGCGGCAATTGGCGGCATCAAAGTTACCACAGCTAATGGGTGGTTTGCGGCACGTCCATCGGGCACTGAAGCGTTATTTAAAATCTACGGCGAAAGTTTTATCAGTGAGCAGCATTTAGCTGAAATCATCAAAGATGCGCAGGCATTAATTGATAAGGCGCTAAACGCTTAATGCAGCAGTAGGTTTATAAAGTATCAAAAACAAACGCACTCAGATTTGAGTGCGTTTTTGTTTGTGTCTAATTCAGCTGTGAGTAGTTGATCTCATGCTGATTTGACCGTATTTAGTACTCGATATGACAACTCGGTAAGTTATTCTTATCGATGTAATTTTGATGATATTCCTCAGCCACATGGAACTGTTGAAGTGGCACTATTTCAGTGACGATATGGCGTAATCCCCAACGGCCCGAGCGGGCAAAAGCTAACTTTGAGGCTTCTGCGGCCGCTTTTTGCTCACGGTCGTGGAAGAAAATGGTGCTGCGATATTGAGTGCCAATATCTCCGCCTTGCATGTTCAGACTCGTTGGATTGTGGTTTTTCCAAAATACATCGAGCAAGTCTTCATAACTAACAAGGGCGGGATCGAATTCCACTTGCACCACTTCGGCATGGCCCGTTTTGCCTTTTTTGACTTCTTCATAGGTTGTCGCCGCATTATTGCCGCCCATATAGCCGCAGGTGGCATTCGATACGCCGTTCACTTGTCTAAAAAAATACTCTACGCCCCAGAAACAGCCGGCACCAAAGGTTGCTAACGCCATAATTAAATCCAATAGAAGTCTAGATGGCTAAGGATTGTGATAAAACTTGAGTGCAAAAGCAAGCCTCAAGCTGGAATATTTATCATGGGAAATTCTTAGGGAATGTCCTAAGAATTTAACAATCAGCTTAGTTGAATGTCATTCCGCTTAAAACTGGGTCCTACGGCAATAAATGTCTGAGAACAGCACTAAAAACATGTGTTAGTATTGAAGCCGTTTTTTAGGTGCGAGTGAGACTAACCGCGGTGAGATAAATGCTTAAGTGGTTATTACTGCCTGTACTTATGCTACTGCGCCAATACTGTTACACATCATTATAAGGAGAATTCTGTGTTACAAGCTCTGTTAGATTCAAAGGATTTTTTAGCGCTCACCTTAGCCCATCCTGAACAGTTCGATGGCGAATTTTCATTTAACTTAGGCGATCATACTCAAGTGGAAGTGTGGGATACCGGTGTTATTGTTTTCGAACCAATACAGAATGAAGGAAAAGATATTGTGCTTTCCTGCGGTGTTCACGGTAACGAGACCGCGCCCATTGAACTCTGCAATAGCTTAATTAAACAACTTCTACAGCAAAAGATCATCGCAAAGCAGCGCACTTTATTTCTCATTGGTAACCCATTAGCGATTAATAACGGCACGCGGATTATTGACGAAAACATGAATCGTCTATTTAGTGGTGAGCATTCCAATCCACCAGGGTTAGTGAACCCTGAGCGAGTACGCGCGAAAAAACTCGAAGCCTATGTCGATCGTTTTTATACTGCGGTTGCCGATGGACGTCAGCGCATCCATTATGATTTGCACACGGCGATGCGCGCCTCGAAGCATGAAAAGTTCGCTATCTATCCCTATCGTCCAGGGCGCGCATTTAGCGGCGAGCAAATTATGTTTTTAGCCGCAAGCGGCGTCGATACAGTACTTTTCCACCACGAACCGACCACGACCTTCAGCTATTTTTCCTCTGAACGTTACGGCGCTGATGCCTTTACTATTGAGCTTGGCAAAGTGTATCCCATGGGGCAGAACGACATGACGCGTTTTATCGCCACCCATGAAATGTTCATGCGCTTGATCACCGCTAAGCCGTTGGAGCTGGATGCATTTGATGCCGATAAGGTTAACTTGTACCAAGTGTGCCGCGTCATCAATAAACATTTCGATGATTTTGAATTTACCTTCGCAACTGATGTCGAAAACTTCAGATCTTTCCCGAAGGGCTTTGTTTTAGCGCGGGAAGGTGGGCAAGAAATTAAAGTGGAACATGAGTTTGAGTCTGTCGTGTTCCCTAATGCCAAAGTGCCTATTGGCAATCGCACTGTGATTTGCCTGATCCCTGCGGTGAATGCGGACGTGCGTTAGGCTTGTAAAGCAATATATACATGCGTGGCAGGGATAACTTGTGGTTTGAGCTATGCCAATGGTTGATAGGTAGTTTACGTTAACGTAATGTTCGTCGGGCATATTCGTATAAACAGACGCATCAAAACGCTTTGATGCGTAATGAGATAACAAGAGCACAATATGAGCAAAGCAACACTCAACACTGATACAGTGCACCGTGTCGGCTTCTTGGATAAGGCATCGCTACACATTCCTATCCTTCGAATTCTACAAGCCGACGGAACCACTTATGAAACCGCGGTTTTGCCTGTGATAGATGAAACCTTAGCCACTAAAATTTACGATACCTGTGTATTCACTCGGGTACTTGATGAACGTATGCTTGGCGCCCAGCGTCAAGGGCGCATCAGCTTCTACATGACCTGTACGGGTGAAGAAGCGGCGATTGTCGGCAGTGTGGCCGCACTCGATCAAGAAGATGTGATCCTCGCACAATATCGTGAGCATGCGGCGCTGCGTTATCGCGGCTTTACCACTGAACAGTTTATGAATCAGATGTTCAGTAACGAGAAAGATCTTGGTAAAGGTCGCCAAATGCCAATCCATTACGGCAGTGCGGCATTGCATTATCAAACGATTTCGTCACCGTTAGCCACGCAAATCCCGCAGGCGACTGGTGTGGGCTACAGCTTAAAAATGCAAGGTAAGCGCAAAGTCGCGGTTTGTTATTTTGGCGAAGGCGCTGCATCGGAAGGGGATTTTCATGCTGGCCTAAACATGGCCGCGGTACTGAAATGCCCAGTGATTTTCTTCTGTCGTAACAATGGCTACGCGATTTCTACCCCCACTGAAGAGCAGTTTGCTGGAAACGGTATTGCCAGCCGCGGTGTGGGTTATGGCATGCACACCATTCGTGTAGACGGCAATGACATGTTGGCCGTGTTAGCGGCAACCCAGCAAGCCCGTGCCTATGCGATTGAGCATAATGCGCCTGTGCTGATTGAAGCCATGACTTACCGTCTCGGCGCACACTCTTCTTCAGACGATCCCTCAGGTTATCGCTCGAAAGATGAAGAAGCCAAGTGGCAGCAACACGATCCGGTTAAACGCTTCAAATTATGGCTTATCAACAAAGGTTGGTTGGCTGAAGCGGATGATGTGAAACTGCATGAAAAATATCGTGAAGAAGTATTGGCTGCGGTAAAAGTGGCTGAAAAAATTCCTGTGCCTATGCTGGATGAAATTATTGAAGATGTGTACGACAAGCCGACGCCAGTGCTGAAAAAGCAACTCGCCGAGCTTAAAGAACATATCAAGAAATATCCGCAAGCCTATCCAAAAAGTGCAGGGAGACTATAAGCCGTGGCTGAAATGAATATGTTACAGGCCGTCAATGAGGCCTTGTCGATTGCCATGCAAGCCGATGAACGCATGGTGGTTTTTGGTGAAGATGTGGGCCACTTTGGCGGGGTATTTCGCGCCACCTCCGGTCTTCAAGAAAAATTCGGTCGCGCTCGCTGCTTTAATACGCCGCTGACAGAGCAAGGTATTGCCGGTTTTGCCAATGGTTTAGCCTCAAATGGCATGACCGCCGTGGCTGAAATTCAATTCGCCGATTATATCTTTCCGGCGTTTGATCAAATCGTCAACGAGTCTGCTAAGTTCCGTTACCGTAGCGGTAATGAGTTCGATGTCGGTGGATTAGTGTTCCGTACGCCCTATGGAGGCGGCATAGCGGGCGGCCATTATCACTCGCAATCACCTGAAGCCTATTTTACCCAGACGCCGGGGTTAAAAGTGGTGGTGCCACGCAACCCTGAGCAAGCCAAAGGACTGCTGTTGGCGTCAATCCGTGACAAAAATCCGGTGATCTTCTTTGAGCCTAAGCGTTTATATCGTGCATCGGTTGGCGAAGTGCCAGCGGGCGATTATGAAATTGAACTGGGCAAGGCTGAAGTGGTTCGCGAAGGTAAAGACATCACCTTAGTGGCGTGGGGCGCGCAAATGGAAATCCTTGAAAAAGCCGCCGACATGGCTGCTAAAGAAGGGATCTCCTGTGAAGTTATCGATTTACGCACCTTGTCACCCTGGGATATCGATACTGTTGCCGATTCAGTCAAAAAGACCGGACGTTTACTGGTCAACCATGAAGCGCCATTAACCGGTGGCTTTGCTGGTGAGATAGCGGCGACGATTCAGCAAGAATGCTTCTTGTATCTAGAGTCGCCCATCAGTCGCGTTTGTGGTTTAGATACCCCGTACCCACTCATTCATGAAAAAGAATACATGCCAGATGCATTCAAAACGTTTGAAGCCATCAAAGCATCAGTGACCTTCTAGGAGTCCGGTATGATTAAAGATTTTATTTTGCCGGATATTGGCGAAGGTGTTGTGGAGTGTGAGTTGGTTGAATGGCTTGTCAAAGAAGGCGACACTGTCGTTGAAGATCAGCCGATTGCCGATGTCATGACAGACAAAGCCTTAGTGCAAATCCCTGCGCCTTTTGCGGGCGTGGTCACTAAGTTGTATTACGCGAAGGGCGATATTGCGAAAGTGCATGCGCCGCTTTATGCCGTACAAATTGAAGATGCCGTTGAAATCGCGGGCGAAGAATCTGTTGCGGCTGCAGCTGCGACAATCGCAAAAGCTGCTGAGCCAGTGGCAGTCACGAACGCGACCACGTCATCCAGTTCGTCTGTCAGCATTGAAGAATTCTTGCTACCAGATATCGGCGAAGGCATAGTTGAATGTGAGCTAGTCGAATGGTTGGTGAGTGAAGGTGATTGGGTTGAGGAAGATCAACCGATTGCCGACGTGATGACAGATAAAGCGCTGGTGCAAATTCCTGCCATTAAAGCGGGTAAAATTGCCAAACTGCATTATCGCAAAGGTCAGCTAGCTAAAGTACATGCGCCTTTATTTGCCATTGAAGTTGAACAGGCGGCTTTTGCACCTGCGGCAACAACAAATACAGATACTGTGGCCAATGCGGCACCTGCAGCGCAGGCTGTGAGTGCAGAGCCTGCTCGCCAAGGTAAAGCCTTAGCCAGCCCCGCAGTTCGCCGTATGGCGCGTTCCTTAGATATCGATTTGAGCCGAGTACCTGGCACAGGAAAGCACGGCCGTGTGTATAAGGAAGACATCACTCGCTTCCAACAAGGCGCGAGCAATGTTTCTGCTCCAAGTGTGGCTCAGGTAAAAGAGGCGTCAGTTCAAGCGACTCAAGCATCTCAAACCCAAGTCTCAACATCTACAGTAACGCAACGCGCTGACACGGTTGAGCCTATCCGCGGCGTAAAAGCTGTGATGGCACGCATGATGGTGGAATCTGTGTCGAGCATTCCGCACTTTACCTATTGTGAAGAGTTTGATTTAACAGACTTAGTTGCACTGCGTGAAAGCATGAAAGTGAAGTATTCGTCAGATGAAGTGAAGCTGACCATGATGCCTTTCTTCATGAAGTCGATGTCGCTCGCGTTAAGTCAGTTCCCTGTGATGAACAGTCAAGTGAATGCGGATTGCACTGAACTGACTTACAAGGCGCGTCACAATATCGGCATGGCGGTGGATTCTAAAGTCGGTCTCTTGGTGCCCAACATCAAAGATGTGCAGGATAAGAGCATTTTAGAAGTGGCGGCAGAAATCACCCGCCTGACCCAAGCTGCCCGCAGCGGCCGCGTGGCGCCAGCGGATCTGAAAGACGGCACGATTTCCATCTCTAACATTGGCGCCTTAGGTGGCACAGTGGCGACGCCTATTATCAACAAACCTGAGGTGGCGATTGTGGCCTTAGGTAAGTTGCAAACCCTACCGCGCTTTAACGCGAAAGGGGAAGTCGAAGCTCGCCAAATCATGCAAGTGAGCTGGTCAGGTGACCATAGAGTGATCGATGGAGGTACGATTGCTCGCTTCTGTAATCTGTGGAAACAGTATCTTGAGCAGCCTCAAGAGATGTTATTAGCGATGCGCTAAGCCACTGGCACGAATAACTGACACTAAAAGGACGCTAAAAGCGTCCTTTTTTATTTGCTTTGCACAAATGGGTTAATCTTTTGATCCCGATTACGTATAATTCCCGAACGTAGTTATCCTGATGGATGTGTTATGAGTCAGTTAGCCCCCAGCCCATTTGCTCCAACAATAGAAACCATTGATTACCCGTTTCCGCCTAAACCAGTGCCTTTGTCCGATGCGCAAAAAGCCGATTACAAGGCGCGTATCAAACAACTGCTCATTGAAAAAGATGCCGTTCTGGTTGCCCACTATTATACCGATCCTGAAATCCAAGCCCTTGCCGAAGAGACTGGCGGCTGCGTTTCAGACTCCTTAGAAATGGCGCGCTTTGGCCGCGATCACCCAGCAAAAACCTTAATCGTTGCTGGGGTCAAGTTTATGGGCGAAACCGCCAAGATTTTAAGCCCAGAAAAAACCATTTTAATGCCGACCTTAGAAGCCACTTGTTCATTGGACTTAGGTTGCCCAATCGATAAGTTCAGCGCTTTCTGCGACGCGCACCCAGATCATACTGTGGTGGTTTACGCCAATACTTCGGCTGCGGTTAAAGCGCGCGCCGATTGGGTGGTGACCTCAAGCATTGCCCTTGAAATCGTTGAGCACTTAGACAGCGAAGGCAAAAAGATCATTTGGGGACCTGATCGTCATTTAGGCAGCTATATTGCCAAGCAGACGGGCGCCGACATGTTGATGTGGCAGGGCGATTGTATTGTTCACGACGAATTTAAATCGAACGCGTTGCGCGATATGAAAAGCGTTTACCCAGATGCGGCTATTCTTGTGCATCCTGAGTCGCCAGCCAGTGTGGTGGCGATGGCCGATGCAGTTGGCTCGACCAGTCAACTGATTAAAGCAGCACAGACCATGACAAATGAGCGTTTTATCGTGGCAACCGATCGCGGCATTTTTTATAAAATGCAGCAGGCGGCGCTAGGTAAAATTTTAATTGAAGCGCCAACGGGCGGAAATGGCGCAACCTGTAAGAGCTGTGCCCACTGTCCTTGGATGGCGATGAACGGTTTGCAGGCCATTGAAGCGTCACTCGCCGACAGCGATAAAACCACCCATGAGATTTTTGTGGATGAAGACTTAAGAGTTAAAGCGCTGATCCCGCTGACGCGCATGCTTGATTTTGCCAAGACACTGAATATGAAAGTGAAGGGTAATGCCTAAGCCCATTATTTAGCTTTTCTTCAGCCTAATAAAAATCCCTACCATAGCGTGGGGATTTTTTATGTCTGTTGTTTCATCAAATTTAAGACAATAAAAAGCCCCGCAAATGCGAGGCTTAATTGAGTAACGCGGAATCTAGTGACTAGATTACTTTGCGTTCATCAGTGCAACCGCGTTATCTAACATACGGTTACTGAATCCCCACTCGTTATCATACCAAGACATCACTTTCACTAAACGACCGTTTACACGGGTTTGAGTGGCGTCAAAGTTCGAAGAAAACGCATTGTGGTTAAAGTCGATAGACACCAATGGCTCTTTGTTTACCGCTAACACTTCGCTCAATGGCGCAACGCTGGCAGCACGTTCAATAATGGCATTCACTTCTTCAACTGTAGTGTCACGGGCAGCGATGAAAGATAAATCCACGAGTGATACGTTAACTGTAGGTACACGAACCGCTAAACCGTCGAACTTACCTTGTAATTCAGGTACAACCAAACCTACAGCAGCAGCTGCGCCAGTTTTAGTTGGGATCATTGACAGTGCCGCAGCACGGGCACGACGTAAATCTGTATGGTACACGTCAGATAAACGTTGATCGTTGGTATAAGCGTGAATGGTGGTCATCAGGCCTGATTCGATACCAATCTCGTCATTTAACGGCTTAGCAAAAGGGGCTAAACAGTTTGTTGTACAAGAAGCATTTGAAATCACTGTCATGTCTGAGGTCAGCACGTTGTTGTTCACACCGTAAACAACTGTGGCATCCACATTTTTACCTGGAGCAGAAATAATCACTTTCTTCGCGCCAGCGGTTAAATGTGGTTGAACGGTTTCTTTAGAAGTGAAGATACCGGTACATTCGAAAACCACGTCAACTTGCAACTCAGCCCATGGCAGTTTTGCAGGATCACGTTCTTGGAAAGTGAGGATCTTATCGCCATTCACATAAATAGCTTCGGCATCATGGTCAACCTTGGCATTGAAACGACCGTGAACAGAATCGTATTTTGTCAGGTGGGCGTTGATTGAAGCGTCGCCTAAATCATTAATAGCGACAATCTTGATTGGATAAGCTTTTTCGCTTTCGTACAAGGCGCGTAATACGTTTCTACCGATACGGCCATAGCCATTTATTGCTACACGGATAGTCATCTCATATCCCTCTGGTGATTATAAAATTCAACTGGTAGTAAAATTACCAAACTGACAGCTATCGTCAAGTTAAATCGGCATTTTACCGCTGTCTTGATTAACAAATTAGGTATTTTTTTTACATCGGTCGCGAAATCGCCATTTTTTACGCGTTAATTGGGTAAAAAATTACAAGATGGCAAACATTTTGCCATCAGTTGCTTAGTTTACTTTTCGACAGGCGCAGACGGCACAGCTTCGGTTTCAGTTGGCGCTTGGGCAATCGCCTGAGGATCAAGCCATTGTCTTATTGGATTCATAGAATAAGTGCCCTTTTTTAGCGCATCGATAAGGGCTTGGGCTTTTAAATCGAGTTCAGTTGCCAACGTCTTATTGCCACCGAGCAAGGCTAGCATTTTTTCTTCAGAATACTTCTGCTGCGTAAGTAGTAAATTTGCTTTCGTCAGCATATAGGATTTATCTAAAACTTGTTGCTGGCGATAGGCAGATGCGAGCCCAAGTAACCAGTTAACGTCGAAATCATCGTAATGGATCTCCGCAAAGACTTTAAGATAGAGTTGTTGCGCTTTGATGGCATTTCGATTGCTGTAATAGGTTGCGACTTGGGCAAGTAGAAAGGGGTCAGTCACTACGCCGGCGTTTTCCTGTTCTAATAATCTATTTAACGCTGCGGTATCGCCAAAGCGAGTCCATTGGTAATAGGACATAAAAGGGTCTTGCCGTTCACGGGTTTGATCTTGTAGTAAACTTAAATTTTGAGTGCTTAGTCTAAAGGCTCTGGCTCTATCTGCTGTGCGATTGGTGTGGATGATATGCTGAACGCCAGAGGCGAGTTCAATGCAACGGCTGTAATCCTCAAGGTAGGTTAATTGTGAGTAGAGCTGCTTACCTGTGAGGTTTTCGTTGTCTTTTAACTTGTAGCGGTTTTGGATAAGTTTGGTCTTTTCAGTCAAACACCAGCTATCCTTATGCAAATCGGCACAAATTTCAGGATTATTTTTACAAATTGCTGAGATATTTCGGTCATTATCACAACCGAAAAGACCGAAAAAGCTCATCCCTAAGGTAAATGATGTAATTATTACTAGATTTTGTCTCAAAACACTCTCCAAACGATAATTTTTCTAATAAAATTACAGATTTACAGAAAATATCTTACTGGCAACAAAGCGCGACTTTCATTACAATGGCGCCGACCAAAACAGGGTTTTCCCTAAAACCCGCATTAGATTATTGGTCTTTTCGTCATGTTACTCAAACCTTTCAGTACATTTTATTGAAAAGTGAGATAAAGGATCTGTAAATGAGCGCTGATAAACACCTACAAAGTTGGCAAGAACGTTTTGAAATGGCAGAGGCGATGCAGCCTTTGTTAGGCAAGTTGTACCGTAACCAAGGCGTTGAAGTCGTGGTCTACGGCAAGCCGTTACTCAATGCTTCTACGATTGAAATCATTAAAGCGCACCGTTTAGTTCGTCGTCATGTCGGTGAAAAATTACGTTTACGCGAGAGTTTCCCCTTCGTTCAAGCTTTGAGCAAACTCGCAGTTAAACAATGTAAAGTGGATATTGGTAAACTCGCTGTCAATTACTGGCGAGACCATACTGATGTCAGCGAAATTGAAAGCTATATGGCAAAAGAATTGGCCGATGCTATCGACCATGCCGATGATGTCGCGCCGCGTGACGTCGTGCTTTATGGTTTTGGCCGTATCGGTCGCTTATTGGCACGCTTGCTGATTGAACGCACAGGTCGCAGCAATAAGTTAAGGTTACGCGCTATCGTTTTACGTGGCGGTAAGAAAGGCGATTTAGAAAAACGCGCGAGTTTACTGCGTCGTGACTCAGTTCATGGTCCTTTCAATGGCTCTGTTGAAGTTGACGAAGAGAACAACGCCATCATAGCCAACGGCACTTATATCCAAGTGATCTATGCTAATTCACCCGACGAAGTGGATTACACTAAATACGACATCAATGATGCATTGGTTGTTGATAATACAGGTATTTGGAAAGATGAAGCGGGTCTTGGTTTACACCTTAAGAGCCCAGGTGCCAGCAAAGTATTACTGACGGCTCCTGCAAAAGGCGCGATTAAGAATATCGTTTACGGTGTGAACGAAGGCGATATTACCCCAGAAGACATTATCGTTTCAGCGGCGAGTTGTACCACCAATGCTATTACGCCAGTACTGAAAGCTGTGAATGATAAATATGGTATCGAGAATGGTCACGTTGAAACGATTCATTCTTATACCAACGATCAAAACCTGATTGATAACTATCATACCGCTGACCGTCGTGGCCGTAGTGCACCATTAAATATGGTGATCACTGAAACGGGTGCAGCAAAAGCGGTTGCTAAAGCTTTACCTGCATTAGCTGGTAAGTTAACTGGTAACGCGATTCGTGTGCCGACGCCTAACGTCTCTATGGCGATCATCAGCATGAACCTGAATGCTGAGACCAGTAAAGATGAGCTTAACGAGTATCTGAAAGATACGGCGCTACAATCACCACTGCAAAATCAAATTGACTACACAGACTCTACTGAGATTGTATCGAGCGATTTAGTGGGTTCTCGCTACGCGGGTGTGGTTGATTCACAAGCGACTATTGCAGAAGGCAAGCGTGCCATTCTTTATGTATGGTATGACAACGAATTTGGTTACAGTTGCCAAGTGGTTGGCGTAATGCAAACTATGTTAGGTTTAACGACGCTATCTCTACCTGCGTAAATTGCCCATGTAGGTTTTGCTCGAGTGATTAATGACTTTGCCTAACCTTTGAATAAAGCGCCCAATAGGGCGCTTTTGTTTTTCTATACTTCTTGACTCGACTCCATAATTCACCATCATCCCCTGTTTATCTGCCGCGTTTAATTAGCGGTAGCATCAGTATCGGTAAAAAGCCTAAATTGATGAATGAAACATCAACTTTACTGAGGTGTGGCGGTTTATTGGGCAAACGATACGGCTTAGATCATTTTTTAAAAATTGTTGATTGACTCTGAGGTCTAAATCGGTAGAATGCTTTTCCGCAGTCAGGGGAAAGCATGCTGAGCATGAGTTCAAATGATTAAGCGCAATGATAGGCGACATTAGCTCAGTTGGTAGAGCGATACCTTGCCAAGGTATAGGTCATCGGTTCGAACCCGATATGTCGCTCCAAATTTTAATAAATTTGGCAGTTTGGGCGCGATGGCAGAATGGCTATGCTGCGGATTGCAAATCCGTCGATCTCGGTTCGACTCCGGGTCGCGCCTCCATAGATTAAAGTATTAATGACACGATTCCCGTCGTTAATATAAAGAGTTTGCCCGAGTGGTGGAATCGGTAGACACAAGGGATTTAAAATCCCTCGCTGGTAACAGCGTGCCAGTTCAAGTCTGGCCTCGGGTACCAAAAAACAGAAAAGCCCTGACTGATGTCAGGGCTTTTTTGCTTTATAACTTCTACACCCACATTTCATGATTCTTAATCTAGTATCACTACAGCTATAGATTGGTTAGGCCCAAGCCCACTATTTTACTCATTCAGTATTGCGACTTCTGACCTGTTTCTTTTCTACAATACAAAACTGAGTGATTTTGTGATCTAGATGTTGTAAATCGCTTTATTTAAGTAATGTCACTATTTGGCTAATAATTGCGTAATAAAATGTACTTTTTATTGTTGAATCGACAATAGTGTAATAATTTCCCTAAGAAGGGACTTAAGTCGCTATTACCCCCTTAAAGACAGTGGTATAAATAAGCCGAAATTTCCCCTACACGCGCATATTAGGATACGTAGTCATGATTTTCTCTCAAGTATTACTCGCACCCGCTGATCCAATTCTTGGTTTAACCGATACCTTTAAAGCTGATCCGCGTCAGGATAAAGTTAATCTTGGTGTTGGCATTTATAAGGATGAGGCAGGACAGACTCCCGTTCTGGCTTCAGTGAAAAAAGCCGAGGCCATTTTACTTGAGCAAGAGAAGACCAAAAACTACTTAGGCATTGAAGGCGTTCAAGCTTATAACCGTGTAGTACAAACCTTGTTGTTCGGCGAAGGCAGTGCATTAATTTCTTCTGGCCGTGCTGCCACAGCGCAAGCTCCAGGTGGTACAGGAGCACTGCGTATTGCTGCTGAGTTTTTACTGCGTAATACCGATTCGCACACGATTTGGGTGAGTAATCCAACATGGGCCAACCATCAGAATATTTTTGAAACGGCAGGCCTAACGGTTAAAGAGTACGGTTATTACAAAGCAGAAGCCCATGACATCGATTTCGATACCATGATGACTGATTTATCTAACGCGAATGCGGGTGATGTCGTGCTGCTACACGGTTGCTGCCATAACCCAACGGGTATCGATTTAACGTTGGCGCAATGGGAACTTGTTGCTCAATTGTGTGCTGATAAGAAACTCGTGCCACTGTTTGACTTTGCTTATCAAGGTTTTGGTGCTGGCATTGAAGAAGATGCGGCAGGTCTGCGTTTAGTCGCGTCTAAAGTGTCTGAGTTACTGGTCGCTAACTCTTTCTCTAAAAACTTTGGTCTATACAACGAGCGTATTGGCGCCGTAACTGTGGTGGCTGAAGATGCTGATGCTGCCGTACGTGCTTTTAGCCAAGTGAAACGTACCATACGTGCCAACTATTCTAATCCGCCAGCCCACGGCGCACTGATCGTCAGCACGATATTAAATGATGCAGCTCTGAAAGCCATGTGGGTGCAGGAAGTCAAAGAGATGCGTGAACGTATCGCCGAAATGCGTACTCTGTTTGTTGATAGCTTAAAGGCTGAAGGCGTGACTCAGGACTTCAGTTTTATTTCTCGCCAAAATGGCATGTTCAGTTTCTCAGGTTTAAACAAAGCCCAAGTGGCACGTTTGAAAGACGAGTTTGGTGTCTATATTGTCGGCTCTGGACGCATTAGCGTTGCAGGCATGACTAAGACGAATATGCCTGTTATCTGTAAAGCCATAGCACAAGTGTTGTAATGGTTATAGCAGCCCTATAGACAGACTAAAGGGACATTCCTTTTAGCTTTACAATATAAAGGACAGCATTTGCTGTCCTTTATTATTTCGATTGAATGATTAACAGGTCAGAGCTAGCAGGCAAGCGGTTGTTGAGTGAGATCATTGATCCGCAGCAGGGCGCTTAATGCATCTAATAAATTAGCTTGATCATGTAGATTGGGATTATGGCGGTTCTTCAACGGAAAATAGTTGATCAGTGGCCCTAAACGCGTTTGTTCACCGTGGCGAAGTACTTTGTGAATAATGGGTTTGCCAATCACTTGGTGACACCAAGCGATACGTTGCTCAATGCTAAACCGACCTGCGGGTGAGGCCTCTTCGGCAAGGTTATCGATAAAGATCACCTGTGCTTTAGTAGCGGCGAGGCTTTTCGCGAACTTAGGTAACAGCAGCGGCGGCATGATACTGGTTAAGAAACTCCCAGGGCCTAGGATAACTAAATCTGCGTGCCTCACGGCCTCACAGGCTTCAAAGGTGGCATCGACCTGTGGCTCAAGGCAGAGCGCGATAGGCGCTTCATCCATACTGTCGACATTGATCTCCCCAAAGACTTTACTGCCACAGGCTTGCAGGGCCACTAAGTGAGTGGGCTGCTCTGACATGGGAATAAGTTGGGTTTCTATCTTAAGTAAGTTACGGATGAGATTAACCGCTTCTAATGGACGAACGCAGAGTTGATCAAGAGCCAGTAAAATTAAATTACCTAAATTATGGCCACTGAGTTCAGTGGCACCTTGGAAACGATATTCGAACAATTGCGAGCCAACGGAAGGACGATTAGCTAAATGGGATAAGCAGTTACGTAAATCTCCCCAAGCAATACAGTCTTGCTCGGCTCTCAGTCGACCAGTAGAACCACCATTATCAGTGGTGGCGACAATCCCTGTAAGGCGGTTGCCTAAAAAATCGAGCGAGGATAATACTCGGCCTAAACCATGGCCTCCGCCGATGGCGACGACACGTTCAAATTGATTTAACATCAAATGCTGCATCTGGGTTTTTCCTTCCTGAATACCCGAAAATTTAATGTCATAGCCATCCATTGTCGCTATAAGCGGGATGACTCATGAACCGTTGTGCAATGGTGATAACGCTAAGGAACCTTAGTATAAATACTCAGTCAAATGCTTGCATCTATAAACGACGGCGTAATAGCAAGCTCGACTCGATAATGGTGCCTCAGGCGTAATATTGTACCTGAGTTCGTGAACATGATGATGGGCAAATTTCGTGAAATCTGACAAATAGCTTATAATCCGGCCTTTATTTGCCCAATAAGGGCGTTACACCTAAGGTGAATGATTGAAAACGGGTAGAATCGGTTCGTTTACATTGGCATTAGCCATGGTCATAGTGGCGATTTTTGCATTACGAGTTTGGATCATTCCTCACTCGAATGACTCATCCGCTATTGCGCCCCAATTCGTCAGCGATGTCGATCCTGTTACGCAAGTCCCTGACTTTTCAGCGATCAGCGACATTACCGAAAAGAAGAAAGCTTTTTTTGATTTCCTGCGGCCGATTGTTCAGCAACAGAATGCCATTATCTTGATGGAGCGTGGCTTTATCAATGAGATGCTTGCCTTAGTCGATAATGGTAAGAGTTTATCTGATACTGAATTAGCGCAGATCAATGCGTTATTTGATAAATACCAATATGCGGCGCGTAACGTAGATGCTAAGTCATTAGCAAGCTTACTTAAACGTGTCGATATCGTGCCGGAATCTATGGTGTTAATTCAAGCCGCGAATGAATCGGGTTGGGGGAGTTCACGTTTTGCCAGAGAAGGTTTTAACTTTTTTGGTGAATGGTGTTTTACTTCTGGCTGCGGCATAGTGCCGTCCTCACGTGGTTCGGGTAAAAGTCATGAGGTGAAAGTGTTTTCATCGGTCGATGAATCGGTTTCATCCTATATGCGTAATTTAAATTCTAATACTGCCTATGCGTTATTTCGCTCTATTCGAGCTGATTTACGTTCACAGGAGCTAGAGCCAACAGCGGATCAATTGATTTACGGTTTAGTGAATTATTCTGAAAGACAAGAAGCTTATATTGATGAGCTGCTTGATATGTTACGTCATAATGAAAAATATTTGGTGAATGTCGATGTATAAAAAACTGTTGTTTAGTAGCCTGTTTTTGTTGGCAACTAGCGCCGCCGCAGAAACTGTATCCCTTGAATATAAAGGCTTTTATGATAGGTTAAAACAAGTCAATAAAGGCGGTTATCAACTCGTGGAAGTGGCTTTTAGTGTTCCAATGCAAAAGAATTGTTTGATCCAAAGTGGTTCTATTTCCAGTGAAAAAACCTCAACGCCACTGACGTATACTGATGCACAGCGGTTATTCATTCCCTTAGATGATGATTTAAAAGATCAGCGAGCCTTGGTTAATCTGAATTTCGCTGGCAGCGCTGAGGGATGTGGTATTGCAATGCAAGTTAGAGCAAAACAGACATTAGCCGAGTACGATAAAACGCGCTTACAACAAATCATGACTGAGATGGACACGCTGCTCGGTGCTATGCAAGGCTTCCCGATGCGTTATTTTAGGGAATCCATTACTGGCTTAAACTTTGAATTCTCACCTGAACAAGAAGTCTATGTACGCCTTAATGGTCGAGAAGAAGCGATAAAAGGCAGTTATAAATTAGCCGCTAATGAGCTTGAAAGCATCACCACGCTAAGCTTCAGTGCCCAGCCATTAGTCTTGAGTCCTTGGGTGAAGTAATCATTTTGTATTTTTTGAATAGGCGTCTTGAGATAAGCGATTCACAAGCGCTGGCTCAAAGATAAACTTATTCTGTAACCATAAAAATGCCCACATTAAGTGGGCATTTTGTTGTGCTAATTTATCTTGCTTACTTTCGTTGCGTTAACTTCTCTTACTGATTAGGCGCTAAATTCAGTCTAAGTTAGACTTCGTAAGTGTTAACAATATCAATGCGTTTTGCTGCATCCAAATCGATACGACCGCTATTGGCTATATCAAGAAAATCGAATGCAGGTAGATTGGCTTCAGCAACATCACCACGCATAGGCGCATCAGGGTCACGTGTTAGAGACACAAAGTCGAATTGCTCACGGTCAACACCCTGTGATGGTGCGGTGTTTTGCATGGCGGTGAATATTGTTTCAATGCGTCCTGGGTATTGTTTATCCCATTGATTTAGCATGTCTTTGATTGCGGCGCGCTTTAAGTTTTCCTGTGAGCCACACAAGTTGCATGGAATGATTGGAAATTCTTTTAAACTGGCATATTCTTCGAGATCTTTCTCGCGACAATAGGCTAGGGGACGTATGACGATATTAGCGCCATCATCCGACAGCAGCTTTGGCGGCATTGCTTTCATCTTACCGCCAAAGAACATATTTAAGAACAAGGTCTCGATAATGTCATCCCTGTGATGGCCTAGGGCGATTTTAGTGGCGCCGATACGCTGAGCAAAGCCATAAAGCGTGCCGCGGCGCAGGCGAGAGCACAAGGAGCAGGTGGTTTTACCTTCAGGGATTTTGTCTTTCACTATCGAGTAAGTATCTTTCTCGAGGATGTGATAAGGCACATTGAGCTTATCGAGATAGGCAGGCAATACATGTTCAGGGAAGCCCGGTTGCTTCTGATCTAAATTAACCGCAATGATTTCAAACTGAATGGGCGCGCGTTGCTGCAGATTCATCAAAATATCGAGCATGGCGTAGCTGTCTTTACCGCCACTGAGGCAGCACATGATCTTATCGCCATCTTCAATCATATTGTAATCGGCAATCGCGCTGCCCACTTCACGACGAAGCCGCTTCTGTAATTTATTCAGACGGGTAGTTTGTTTTTTTGATAATTCTTCCGGCATAGGATTTACCGTAACTTCAGATATAGCTTCAAGCATAAAAAAGCGCCCAGTAACACAGTTTCAGGGCGCGTATTATTCCAGCTATCTTTGGCGGGGTAAAGAGCCGCGTATTGCTTAGGCTTCTTCTAACGGTGATTTATAACCGTCGGGCTTTATAGCCAATAAATCGCAGTTGATGCTATCGATAACATGTTCAGCGGTATTGCCTATCAGTGCTGCTGAAAATCCGGTACGACCAACAGTCCCTAGGATCACCAATTCAGCATCAAGTTTTTCAGCCAGCTCAGGGATCACATCCTCTGGTAAACCTTCTTTTACATGGCAATGACTTGGATTAATATCATAAGCGCCCGCAAGATAACTCACGCGCTGCTCATGCTGCATGCGAATGGTTTCGTTGTATGACTGGGCATCAAAGTCAGGAAGCTCGATGGCTAAGTTAACTGGCGTGCCGGGATAACCATTAACTAAATGTACTTCAGCAGAGAACTTTTTCGCCAAATCTTTTGCATGCTCAATAATTTTACCGTTAAGCATTTGATGATCGGTATCTTCGGTTGCCACATTCACAGCACAGAGGATTTTGCCCGCGGCTGGCCAGTCATGGGCTTTCACCATCAACACTGGCACAGGGGCTTTACGCATTAAATGCCAATCAGTTGGAGTGAAGATCACCGCCTTGAGTTTGTCGTGGGCATGGGTGCCTTTAACAATCAAATCATATTGCCCTGAAATAGCATGATTAATAATGCTTTCAAAGGGGCGATTATGCCAAATGACTTGAGTATCGATATTGAGTTGCAGATGAGTATAAGCGGCGAGTAAGTCTTGGATCCAGGCGAGCCGTTGATCTATGACACCTTGACGCATGGCTTCGCGTTCTTGATTCGACAGAATCGAAGTCATTTCGTAAGAGAAGTCGAAGATAGAAAGAAACACAGTGACTTGAGCGTTGCATTTACTGGCCAAGGCGACCGCTCGTGCAAGGGCAACTTGATTCTCAGTGGTAGGGTCAACCACAACCAGTATTTTTTGATAATCCTTCATGTTTGGTTCCTTTAGTCATAGGCTCAATATCATCATGAGCCTTTGGCAGTGAGCTGTATTGTTCTAGATCAAACTCATTTGAAATTGATTAAAACTCGCTTAAAAATCATGCCTTAATCTGCATGACATGTCTAGCAAGCACAGCTTTTACCATTAAACTGTTATGCTATTGGCGACAATTATTTAGGCTTGACCTCTCACGGTTAATGCTCTTGCGATTGACTATCTCGCGATGCGAGAATTACCCGCTAACAGATTTAGCTCTTGCGAGTCGAGGATAGTGATGTACTTACCCTTAACCTCAATCAAGCCTGACTTTTGGAAGCGTCCAAGTAAGCGGCTGATGGTCTCAACGGTTAAACCGAGATAATTACCAATGTCACCGCGGGTCATGGTTAAGCGGAATTCTTTGGGTGAGAAGCCACGGCTGCCGAAACGATTTGCTAAATTGCTGATAAACGCTGCTAGACGTTCTTCGGCATTTTTCTTACTGAGCAGCAGGATCATTTCTTGATCGCTCATGATCTCATTACTCATTAGACGCATGATCTGCTGACGTAACTTAGGCATAGTGCCCGAAAGTTCATCGAGGATATTAAAGGGGATTTCACAAACCATAGAGGTTTCGAGGGCCTGTGCAAAACTCTGGTGCAACTGAGCGTGAATACCATCAAAACCAATCACATCACCCGCGAGATGGAAGCCCGTTATCTGCTCATCACCTTGCTCGGTAATAGTGTAACTTTTGATGGTGCCAGAGCGGATCGCAAACAGGGATTTCAACGCGTCACCTGACTTAAAAATTTGCTCGCCTTTCTGGATTGGCTTTTTACGCTCAATAATATCATCGAGCTGATCTAGCTCACTTGCATTGAGGGTAAAAGGAATACAAAGGGTACCCATACTGCAATCGTGACAATGGATTGTGCATCCGCTAGCGGCAGGACGACGATTCTTATTTTGTTCAATTGTCATGTTGATTCTCAAGTTTATCCACTGTAACCATGTTAAACCAATTCACTCACTTGGGCTAGTTTAGCTGCGCGAGTGCGATATATAAAGTTTGACCACCAAAGGCAATTAACAGTAAGCCGCTCAATAGTCTAACGGTTTTCTTTTGTACCCATGCAGCAAGGCGTTTTGCCGCCACGCCAGCGCTTAATAGGGCGGGTAAAGTACCCAAGCCAAAGGCTAACATAATTAAGGCGCCTTGGCTGGCAGAGCCAGATGCAACCGACCAAGTTAAGGTGCTATAGACGAGGCCGCAGGGGAGCCAGCCCCAAATGAATCCCGCCATGACTGCTTGGCTCGGATTCTTGATTGGAACAAGGCGCTGCGCTAGCGGTTTTAAATATTGCCATAGCCATTGACCTACACGCTCAATTTGCACTATTCCAACCCAAATTTTAGCGATGTAAAGTCCTGTTGCGATCATCGTCAGTCCGGCAATCATGCGCAGGACAATCAGATAAATATCCAGTTCAAATAAGTGACCAAGACCTGCCGACGATGCGCCTACTAAGCCGCCCGCTAAGGTGTAACTTAAAATACGGCCTAAATTGTAACTCAGTAAATATTTAAGCTGATGGGCCAGCTGGTTACCTATTTTAGGATGAGGGATTTGGGCGGAAAACGCGCCCACTAAACCGCCACACATACCAAAACAATGTGCCGCTCCCATCAAGCCGACGAGAAAGGCACCGGTGACATTGTACTCAATCACAAAGGCATGCCTTTTTGCTGATTTTTAATCGCTTGCTGCGCTGCAATATCATCATGTTCTGCTGTTGACTGAATGGCGGGGGTGGGTAGATGGCCTGGTTTATCAGTATTTTCATCAAACAATATAGAAACACTTTGACGGTCAAGATCGTCAAATTGCTCAGATTTCACTGCCCAGAAAAATACCATTACCGCAATGGCGACGAAGATCATGGCAATGGGGATAAGCACATAAATAATTTCCATAATGACCTCTTAGTATCTGGTTAAACGTTTTATTATGATCACACTTTTACCCGTAATAATCTCAGGCTATTACCGACCACAATCAAAGAACTCGCCGACATGCCAATCGCGGCAATATAAGGTGCCACATGACCAGTGACAGCTAAAGGCAAGATAAGGGCGTTGTAACCCAGCGCCCACGCTAAATTTTGTTTAATAATTTGCGTGGTCAGTTTAGCGACCGCGACAGCTTGGGTGAAACGGGATAGATGATCGCCCAGTAAAATCAAATCGGCACTGTTTTTGGCAATCGCACTGCCACTGCCCATGGCGACCGACAAATCAGCCCCCGCAAGTACAGGCGCATCATTGATGCCATCGCCAAACATCGCCACGCGAGTATGCTGTTGTAATTTCGTTACTAGGGCAAGTTTACCCGCGGGCGTTAATCCGCTGTGCACATCTTCAATTCCCAGCTCTTTGGCCAGTTGATGCACATGTCCCGAGCTATCGCCGCTGGCGATACTAATACGACAACCTTGTTGCTTTAATATTTCAATCGTGGCCTTACTGTCTTGACGAATATTGTCTTGGATCTCAAAACTTGCAAGCACTTCAAGCTGCTCATTGGCTGAGCGTGCTAACCAAATCTTTTGGGTTGGGTCCTGAGTATCGACACGTGCACCAGTAAATACAGCATTACCAATTAAATATTCAGTCCCCTCGATACGGCCTCGAACACCAAAGCCGACTTCATGGTGAACTTGTTCTGCGACCAAGGTATTATCGGCAAATAGGGCAAATGCAGCCGCAATCGGATGACGAGAGCCCGTTTCCAGCGCTGCGGCAATAGCTAAGGCCTGCGTCTTTGTTAAATCGGCCATGCACTGCGTTTGCCCGATAGAGAGGGTACCACAGGTGAGGGTGCCAGTTTTATCAAAGACCACATGCTTAATCTGCGGCAGTTTTTCAAATACGCCGGCTTTGCGGGTAATGATCCCAAGACGGGTAAAAATGGCGGTTGCACAGGTGACGGCGGTCGGTGTCGCTAGCGCTAAGGCACAAGGACAAGTCGCGACCAGAACCGATAGCGTTACCCAAAAGGCATCCTCTGGGGAAATCTGTTGCCAAACCAAATAGGTGATCGTCGCGATTGTTAGAATCGTACCCGAGAAATAGCGGGATAATTTATCGGCTAATAGGGCTATCGCAGGTTTTGTATTGGATGCCAGTTCCTGCAGTCGAATAATTTCAGCCACGAGTTGGTCTTGCCCCAATGCGGTAACTTTAACTTTTATCGGTTGGTCGACGTTGATAGTACCAGCGTACACTTGCTGATCTTGCTGTTTTTCAATGGGCATTTGCTCACCTGTGAGCATAGCTTCATTGATATTTGTGTGGCCTTCAATCACCACACCATCGGCCGCAACCATTTCCCCTGGTTTCACAAGGATCACATCATTGAGGCGTAACTTTTTGGCCGGAATTTCTTCTTGACCATTTTCGGTGACTAAGTGTGCAGTGAGCGGCACCAATTTATGTAAATTACTGGAGCTGACCGAGGCCTTTTGTCTTGCCTTTTGCTCGAAGTAACGCCCAAGTAACAAAAAGAAAGTAAACATGGATACGGATTCAAAATACACTTCGCCTGTGCCATTCACTGTGGCAAAACAGCTTGCGGTATAGGCACCTCCAATGGCAATCGAAACTGACACATCCATATTGAGTTTGCCGCTGAGCAGGGTACGAATGGCGCTAAAATAGAAGGGTTGCGCCGAATAAAGCACCACAGGCGTGGCAAAAATCATGCTAACCCAGCGGAAATAGTCCCGATACTGCACGTCTAAATCGGTGAAGTAGCCAGTATAAAGGGCGAGGGCGAACATCATAACTTGCATAGTCGCAAAGCCAGCTAAGCCTAAACGCAGTAAAAATTTGCGACTATTGAGTTTATTGTTGAGCTCTTGTTCGTCAACTTGGTAGGGCGCGGCTTGATAGCCGATACGACTAATTTGTCCGAGAATATCGCTAAGTTTTACCTTGCGTTTATCCCAACTGATCATGGCGCGTTGGGTGGTTGAGTTGACTAGCACTTGGCTCACGCCCGCAAGTTGTTTGACTTTGTGTTCAATTAACCAAGCACAGGCGGCACAGGTGATACCATCGATGGAGAGTGACACGGATTCGACATTGTCCTCAGAATGCACAAAGTCTTGCTGCACTTCGGGCAAGTCATAGGCGCTAAATTGCGTTAATGCTTCGGGGACCAGGGCATTCTGTTTACTGCCAGGCTCAGTGCGGAACTTGTAATAACTGAGTAATCCCGCATCGACAATCGCTTGAGAAACCGCCTGGCAGCCAGGGCAACACATCAGTTCATCACGGTCATTAATGCGAGTCACAAACTGCTGGCCCGTCAGAACGGGCTCTTGGCAGTGAAAACAACTTGGATACGTCATAGCGCTACTTATTTAACCACAATCAATTCAGCCAAAGTTGGGCGTGATCTTTTAATTCAACGCGTTGGTGAATTCGCCATTTACCGTCGTAACTTTCGAGGCGAACTTCCCAAGGGCCGGTTAGGGTAGTAGGGATGGTAATGCGATACACATTGCTGGCATCGGCCGTCGCAGTGAGTTTCATATCTCTGTCGGCAATGGTTGGATGATAGAACTCAACTTTCAAGGCGGCTTGATATGTAGGTCCCCCTTGCTGCGTCAGTAAAATCTCATTATTAGCTTGATCGAGTGAAAAATTCATGCCTATTTGTTTGGCATACTTCACTTTACTTAAGTCCATATTAATGGCTTTGCCATCTTTGTAGTAATCCTCGGCGACTAAAGAGTCCGAGTTCGTAAGGGCAATTTTTAGCGTGGTAAAACTTGCGACGACGGCACATAAAGGAAGAATAATTAAAAACCAAGGCCAGAACTGCTTATACCAGGCTTGTTGTTCGCTCATGTCAGATACCCATTCAAAAAATTTGCGCCATTTTACCGTTAAAAGCCGGTTTTAGCACTTTAAAAAAAAGGCCTCGAAGTCTTCGAGGCCTTAGTGTTACTTATACCTAATTACTTGTTTGACAAGCTATAAACATAAGCTGTAATGACGTGAACTTTCTCTTCACCGAGAACGTCTTTCCACGCTGGCATCACACCTGCGCGACCATGTTTAATGGTCTCTTCGATCATGCCACGGCTACCGCCATATAACCAAACATCGTCAGTTAAGTTAGGAGCACCCATAAACTTGTTGCCTTTAGCGTCCATACCATGACACGCGAAACAACCTTTCATGAATGAGCCTTGACCTTGGGCAGCGAGTTTCTCGTCATGCTCACGACCAGACAATTTAACAACGTATTCAGCTAAACCAGCAATCTCGCTATCTTCGATTGGCAAACCGCCTTTGGGTGGCATCATGCCATGACGACCAGCCATGATAGTGGTCTTAATCGTGGCTAATTCACCACCATATAACCAGTCACCATCGGTAAGATTAGGGAAGCCTTTGCTACCACGTGCATCAGAACCATGGCACTGAGCACAGTTTTGCAGGAACAAACGGCCACCCACTTTCAACGCTTCTTGGTTTTTCACTAATTCTTCTAGTGGTGTTGCCAAGTAAGCGGCGAAGATTGGGCCATATTTTTCATCAGCGTGTTTTACTTCTTGATCATACTGAACATAAAGACCTTCTTTTGCTGCTAGCTCAATCGCTGCAGCAGAATCGGCTTTAATGCCACGCTCTGTACCGATACTCTGGTTAGAACTGGTCCAGCCTAATAGGCCTTTATAGTTACCTAAACCAGGAAATAGGGCCAAATAGATCAAACCAAACACGATAGTGATATAGAACATATAACTCCACCATTTTGGCAGTGGGTTATTGAGTTCTTCAATACCGTCGAAACTGTGACCCATGGATTCGCCTTCTTTTACGTCAGTGGTGTTCTTAGAACACACACGCAGTAATAGAAAACAACCCGCGATCACGACTAACGAGAGTACAGTAATCCAAACACTCCAGAAGCTACTCATCACTTATTCTCTCCTGAGTCCTTCGATACCTTGTTGACTTCCTCATCGGAAAACACAAGGTTAGCTGCTTCATCAAATGATTTTTGACGACGCGAGCTATATGCCCAAGCAAATATACCGACGAAGGTCAGCATCACAATGATGGTCAAAATGCCTTGTAATGTGCCGTAATCCATATATTGCCTCCTTATTTGAGTGCGTGACCCAAAGACTGAAGATATGCAATCAAGGCGTCCATTTCTGTCTTACCTGCAACAGCTTGCTGTGCGCCTGCGATTTCTTCATCGGTATAAAGATCATTACCTTTGTAACCACCTTTATGCAGGTTACGTAGGATAGTCATCTTGTCACCCGTTAGTTTGCCGTCTAACTTGTTTTCGGCTAACCATGGGAACCCTGGCATATTCGATTGAGGAACTACAGCACGAGGATCGATTAAGTGAACTTCATGCCATTTATCGCTATAACGACCGCCAACACGTGCAAGATCAGGACCCGTACGCTTAGAACCCCATTGGAATGGATGATCCCAAACTGATTCGCCCGCGACAGAGTAGTGACCATAACGTTCAGTTTCTGCACGTAAAGGACGGATCATCTGGCTGTGACAGTTATAACAACCTTCACGAACATAAATGTCACGACCTTCAATTTGCAGGGCAGTGTATGGCTTTAAACCTTCAACTGGCTCAGTCGTATCTTTTTGAAAAATCAACGGTGTGATTTCAACGAGACTACCGAAGCTGATAGCGATAACGGTAAAAATCGCTAACAAACCGATGTTTTTTTCAACTATCTCATGATTAAATTTCATCGAGTTTGCTCCTTTAAGCCGCTGTTGGTTCAGCCAATGCTGGCAATGAATCTTTAGAGGCTTTCACAGTACGGATCACGTTATATGCCATGATCAGCATACCGGTCAGGAAGAAACAACCGCCAAGGAAACGTACGAAGTAGAAAGGATAAGAAGCTTCCAGACTTTCAACAAAGCTATAAGTCAAAGTACCGTCAGCATTCACTGCGCGCCACATCAGACCTTGCATTACACCTGAAATCCACATAGAGACGATGTAAAGTACAGTACCAATAGTCGCTAACCAGAAATGGACGTTAATTAACTTGATACTGTACATACGGCCGTGACCGAACAATACAGGGATCAAGTGATACAGAGAACCGATTGACACCATTGCAACCCAGCCTAGCGCGCCGGAGTGAACGTGACCGATAGTCCAGTCTGTATAGTGTGATAATGCATTAACGGTCTTAATTGCCATCATAGGGCCTTCGAAGGTAGACATACCGTAGAAAGACAGAGAAACAACTAAGAAACGTAACACAGGGTCAGTACGCAGTTTATGCCAGGCACCAGACAAGGTCATGATACCGTTAATCATACCGCCCCAAGAAGGTGCGAATAGGATAAGTGACATCACCATACCTAAAGACTGAGTCCAGTCAGGTAACGCTGTGTAATGTAAGTGGTGAGGACCAGCCCAGATATACAGTGCGATCAGTGCCCAAAAGTGGACAATAGAAAGACGGTAAGAGTACACAGGACGACCTGCTTGCTTAGGTACGAAGTAATACATCATCCCCAAGAAGCCTGCGGTTAATAAGAAACCTACGGCGTTGTGACCATACCACCACTGCACCATAGCATCGACAGCGCCGCTATACAGAGAGTATGACTTGAACAGACTGACTGGTACTGCCATAGAGTTAACTATGTGTAGTACGGCAACGGTAATAATAAAGGCACCAAAGAACCAGTTCGCCACATAAATATGCGAAGTTGTTCGTTTGATAATAGTACCGAAGAACACGATAGCGTAGGACACCCAAACGATAGTAATTGCGATATCGATAGGCCATTCTAATTCAGCGTATTCTTTTCCTTGGGTGAAACCCATTGGTAAAGAGATAGCTGCTGACAGAATGATGGCTTGCCATCCCCAAAACGTAAATGCGGCTAACTTAGGTGCAAATAGTCGGGTTTGACAGGTGCGTTGTACGACATAATAGGATGTTGCAAAAAGGGCTGATGTACCGAACGCGAAGATCACCGCATTGGTGTGTAATGGTCGCAAGCGACTATACGTTAACCAAGGAGTGTCAAAGTTCAGCTGAGGCCAGATTAACTGAGCCGCAATTAATACGCCGACTGACATACCAACAATACCCCACAAAACTGTGGTTAAGGCAAATTGGCGGACAATGGCGTAATTGTAATCAGCGCCTGTTGGCTGGGAATGGTTCATCATAATGCTTCCACTGCTTATTACTTTTACTTTTAGTAAAGACAAGCTTTACCTGTTATAAATGACATAAAACTCAGCTTCCCTATTAAGGTTGCTGAGTGATGTCAATGCGTTACCCTGCATATTTTTGCTCAAATATGAGGTTTCGCAATGATACTTGAGCCATATCAAAAAAGATACCAAAGAAGGGGTGTGGAAAGTTGATCTAGATCAACCTACGCCATAGAATGTTAACATATTGCATCATAAGGTTAATCTTTGTGCTAACTCGTCTGAGTCCCTATTTATTTATTGCATTATTTAGCTTCAATCTCACAGCTTGTAAGGAAGATGCAAAGCAAGTCACACTTAAAAGCAGTCTTGATCCTTCACTTTGCCAATTTTCTAAGGGGGATTGTGTTAAAAAAGTTGGGGATGTTGAGCTCACTTTTCGCTTGTCACCAGGGAGTGCACCAAGCGAAAAGCCATTGACATTACAGTTGTTATCTTCCATGGCAATTTCTAATGTGCAAATCCGCTTAGAAGGAAGAGACATGTTTATGGGCGTTATTCCTGTAAATGTGAAGCAAACTGACGAAATGACTTATATCGGTCAGTTAGTCTATGGTTCTTGTAGTAGTGGCTACATGGTTTGGCGTGGCTTTGTGAGTTTTAGCGTTAATGGTGAAACTAAAACGGCTGTTTTCGATTTTCTCGCAGATGACAATGGTTAGATATATCTTTGAAAGTGCCTGATATGGATTTCTAAACATCAAGACAATCAACTATACAGATTAGTGATCCTTCCAGTTTTCTTTTACTTTGACAAAAATATCTACATTTTCAATAAAGAGCTGTAATAAGTGAGGATCAAAGTGTGTTGCCGCCCCTTTACGCATTTCAGCTAAAACCTCTTCTAAAGGCCAAGCTGTTTTATAGCAGCGGGCATGGGAAAGGGCATCAAACACATCTGCGATTGCTACAATCCGCGAGAAAATGTGAATTTCGTCTTGTTTTAGATTTGCAGGATAACCAGAACCATCATATTTTTCATGATGTTGCAGTGCAATAATTGATGCGGCCTTTAGTATTGGTCGCTCAGAATTTGCAAGAATTTGATGGCCAATCATAGGGTGCTGACGCATAACTTTCCATTCTTCGTCATCTAATTTGCCGGGTTTAAGTAGGACAGCATCGGGGATCGCAATTTTGCCTATGTCATGCATTGGTGAGGCACGGCGCAGTAAATCGGCTTCGTATTCACTTAAACCGGCGAGTAATGCTAATTGAGAACAATACTCCGCCATACGTTTCACATGATTGGCTGCTTCTTTCGAGCGGCTTTCAACAACATCACCTAAACGTAAAATAAGCTCTGATTGTGTATCTTCCACCTCCTGATTGAGCAGCAAATTTTCAAAGGCTATGCCCACGTTGATGGCAAAAATATCAATGAGTTTCTTATCAAGATCATCAATTCTATCAATACCATCCATATAAAGTAGATTGATTAAACCGCCTTTGGTGGGAAAGTAACCGATAAAACAATTATCTTCATAAAGGCACCGCTGTTGGGTGAGCGCACTGCGCAGTAGACGATCAATATGTTCAGGTAGTTGCGTAATGTGGGATTTATTAGCAAATTGGCCAGTACCAGCAAGGATTTCTATATTGACAGGTTCAACATGACCACTAATCGCATCAATTGCATTACAAGTCAGCAGTAGCGTTTCTGAATCGAGATTAAGTAGAGTGGCCACTTGAGTCAGTAGCCCATCGGCGAATTTATGTAGGGTGCGCAGTTCAAATAATCCTGAGGTGGCTTCTAGTACTCTTTCTAAGCCCTTACGGTGATTTATTTGCGTGCGCCTTGCTTGCTCGATTTCCATTATATCGCGATAAGAGCGAAGGGCTGAGTAGACGCTGGTCATCAGCTTACGGGAATCGAGTTCAGCTTTTGCTTTGTAATCATTAATATCGTAATTGACGATAACGTCTTCTTCAGGTGCTTGCCCTGGCTGGCCTGTACGTAAGATCAATCGAGTGGTTTTATTCAGTAATTCTTCACGGATCCACTTTACTAGTTCTAACCCTGCATGGTCACTTTCCATGACAACATCAATAAAGGCAATGGCGATGTCATGTTCTTGATTGAGTAATTCTTTTGCTTGTTCGGCACTATAAGCATTAATAAAGGTGAGGGCACGGCCATCAAGTTTAAAGCGGGAGAGGGCAAGCTTAGTGACGGTATGAACATCAGGTTCATCATCAACCACTAATACCTTCCAAGGAATACCAGACTCTGTTGTCTCGGTAGACTTTTTACCGGAAAAAAGAGGGTTTTTCTTTGCAAGATCAATCAGCATCCGATACCTCATTCAAGTAAAAATAATGATCACATAATCAGTGTAGTAGACACATTTCAAAGCGGTGCAAAATCTTGCATAAAATAGCGAGGTGAGTGGCAATCTTTAAATTACATTGTTGATAACGATTCTCATTTGTGTATTCTATTACTATCAAACAATGATAGGGAGGGAAAGGGCATGACTAATCGAATTAACTTATCAATTTCAGCGCATAAATTGGCACAGCTGATACATGATGGACACATCTGCGCATCTGACTTCACGTGCTTAGATAGCCAATCGAAACAGCAAGTGTGGCAGCTATGCTTGATCTGTTGCAAAAAGCGTATTACTTGTCAGCAATGTTCATTTTCAAGTTGCACTAAAAATCTGACATATCTTGATGCCGATAAATAACATTATCGGCATTTGCGTTTAAGTATTATCATACAAGAAACTCTTATAATTCAGATGTAATATGCAACTTCCTCCAGTAATCCCGTTATTTGACTCATTTGAATTCATACAAGTTGGCAATAGTATTGTTAACCAATATATCACCCAAATTAGCATGAAAAAGGTGGTTGATGCGGGCTTAGTCATCGAGCATGCCAGTGATTGGCTATTTGAGCAAAAGCATAACGAAAACAACTATAAAGCTTATCGCAGCGAACTCACTACGTTTCTGCATTGGTGTTTTGATGTGGTTTCAATGTCTCCCATTCAAGTTACGCGCAAAGACATGAGTCGTTACGTTGATTATTGCCAAGCACCGCCGATAGCACTGATCGGTTATTTTAATGTGCCACAGTTTAAGTACGATAAACTGCATGATGAACGGGTTCCAAACTCGCAATGGCGACCATTTGTCGGCAAAAAACAACTCGGGCAAATCCAGCCTTATGTGTTAAGCGATAATGCGTTAAAAACAAAAATGGCCATTTTGTCTTCGTTTTATTCGTATCTGACAAGTGAAGAATATTGTGAGCGGAATCCTGCTCAAATCTGGCTTAATCACAGTCGATTTGCAGCAAACAGGCAATATCAGCGTCAAAGTCATGAAGATGAAAATAGTCTCGCATTCACTGAATTACAGTGGTCATATATTATGACGACCGTTACTGAACTTGCAGAAGAATTTCCTGAGTTACATCAAAGAAGTTTATTCCTCGTTACATTGATTTATTGCTGTTATTTACGCATTTCAGATGTGTCTGCACGTGCGGGTTATTCGCCGGTGATGAACCAGTTTAAACGTAATCAGCAAACGGGCATCTGGAGTTTTCATATTCCGTTGAGTAAAGGTGGTAAAAGACGCAGCGTTGCGATTTCAAAAGCTTTGCTCGATGCGTTAGTCAAATATCGTCAGTTTTTAGGATTAACGGATTATCCAGGACCAAACGAAAATCATCCTTTGTTTGTACGGCACAAAGCTGCTGGACGCGGCCGAGATGTTGGTATCCTCAATGCTAATCTAGGCATTCGTCATGTTCGCGACGAAATTCAAAAAATAATTAATTTGGCTGCAGAACGTATAGAAATCGATGGCTTTACACAAGATGCGGCGCAGATGCGCAAACTAACTGCCCACAATATTCGCCACACTGGCATTACGCACGATATCAATATCAACCGCAGACCGTTATCCCATGTACAAGCCGACGCTGGCCACGAAAGTATCGACACTACATCGCAATATTTGCACACAAGCCAAATTGAACGTCATGAGAGTGCGTTCAACAAACCAATCGATCATTTGAAAGGTATAGAGTGATTCGACACAAAGATGCGCACAATGTATATTATGTTAAATATGTTCTATCTATATGGTTCCCATCGCCGCTCTGTTTGTGGCTTGTCATTCCAAATGAATTTTGTGTCATTTCGTGATTCTGATTTTTGTTTATAGATATCAATACCATAAGTTATTCTACCAAAAAGCTTGCTCCATTATAGTGCAAAACTGTTCATCCAGACCGCATTAAACTTTGTGTTTGCTGCTTTTTGACAAAGCGCATCTCACACGCAGCTATGCGAACACTTTTGAAGTATAGATGACGTGTTGAAATGAATTTTATGAAACAATGCCCCAATCAAATCATATTGGTTCGTAGCTATATTTCCACTGCTTAATCTTACCGACTAATTTGTTTTAATGTTGATGACGTGATTTATCAACATCGGAGTCATTCGAACACATCACCAGTTCCACTTGACTGTATCTTAAACAATTTAATCGTCGCTACGTGAATGCTTTGGTATATTGGACTCGCAAACTAGCCAGAAACACCTAGCAACGCGCTTATGCTTGTCCCAAAAGTCACAATAAAATACTAAGATGTTGCCGATTTTGAGCCGCTATGGACATAAATATGTCATTTTCAGGAGTTTTTATAGATATCGAGTGAAGCGCCCTAACCTTCTTTGGGACATTTTCGAGTTAAAGCATTAACTCTAACTCGTCAGTTTCGGATAAAAATTTCTATGGGGTAACGTCGTTTTAAGGGTGGGGAATAACGCAACCATCCAACCTAACCCATTGCGCCACATACACTAAAACTGAATCAAATCCTAAATACCAAGCGTTGAGGTTCCCACTTAAACGTCTTGTTAACCTTGTACTCACGTGAGCTACAATTCATCTGATTCTTTTAATTTTTCTATGCCGTCTCGCAAGCTCTTTGCTGACAAATGAATTGCGTGTTTGGAAATATTTGCGCATCGATTCTTCAATTGAGCAGCCTCACTTTCGGATGACTGCTCTACAACTTCTTGAATGATGATATAGTCCAATACCTTCTTAGCTCCCCATTTTGACCAAGACATGCTTTCTTCTAATTCCTGTACAGATTTGGATAATGAATAATAGGAAGCCATGTACGAATCATCATCCATATTAGATTTATCATAAAACATGCAAAAAGTAGCATTTCGATAATACGAGATAGATTCTTTAAACAGGTTTTCGACATCATTAGCAAATGTTAACTGACTAAAAGACAACCCCACAACCAATATTACTTTTTTCATTCTTACCTTCTAAATATATGGTGGTATTTCGTTGAATCTAGCCATATGAAGAAAAGACTATGGAATCCAAGCCCAACGTGTTGGATTATTAAATGTGTTTGTTAATGACCCTTACCCGAAATGAGTCGGCTTAACCTGTCTGTAACGGCCTCGCTAATTTTAGCTATAGCTTCAGACGGTATATGAAGAGCTGGATCTTCACTGGACTCTGTTGCTGTAGCACTTCTCAATAAAGTACCTCTAACAGTCTCTTGCAGTTCTGAGTTTTGTGCAGCACGAATTTTAGTTAGAGATATAAGCTCTTGCTGATGCAAAGAAATTTCTTTCAAGTGAAATCTTAACTGCCCAAAATAAACAAGAAGCCTCGCGACACACATCGCAATGACCATAAACCCTAAGTTACTGTTATTGGCAGGAGACGACATTGAGGTAGGAGCGGAGTCCATCGTTTTAATTCCAGCGCTAGCAGCGTACTTCATTATGTCTGCAAGGTTTTTAACTTGCGTATCAAGCATTGAGTAGATGAACAGAAACAAAATTGCAGCAAGCATAATCAATAACCACATAGCCCAATTGATTTGGCTAACTCTTTTTTGATGGTATTTGATCGAGTCTTTAATTTCTTTAATCGAATCCTGCATAGAACCTTCCATAGCTAATTAACGCTAGCATTTACGACTGGTTTGAAGCACAGCGGAAAACCAGTACAACAACATGCGCTTGTTAAACTTTTTGACCCTGCCATCGCTTTGGCCAGCCTCTCCAATCAAATGAATCATCGTAGCCAACCAACGCCATAACCATATCCTCAATCATTTTTTCAATATCACTCATTACACTGCCGCCGACCGTCACATTAACTATTGTTCCGCCAGTTCCTGGGCCATGAGGTTCTGCAATAGTCCTATGCCACTGAAACCTTGAGGAAATGATCTCAGAAAAGTATTGTTGCGGTGATAACTCACCGAATTGTTCTGGAGAATAGTAGTTTGAAAGAGTAACCAATACGCCAGTTAAGCTATCAATATAATCATAATTGGCCTGTACCATCGTCGCAGTTACACCAGTGTCCCATTTGTGCTGTGCTTGAGATAGCAACGCCAGATTTTCACACAGCAAAGTTAAACAGGCCCAGTGGCTTTCTCTATTTAACGTTGGCGGTCATATTTTTTGATTATATTTTTCTAATTACTCTTTATAGCTTCTAAAAGCCAGCCAGCCAGCAATGAGAAAGATGATTACTATAGATAATATTTTCATGCTTAACATGTTTTCAAACATTACACTTACTAATGCGGATAAAAGAAGCGCGATACAAAAATATATATACGTTTTATTCACAAATACTCCAAAAAACCCTTGCGTTAATAATTCAAGGGTTTGTTGATCAATTTATTCTAGGCTTAATAACAAATGTAGGCGGCTAATACACCACCCCAAAGTCCACCTGCTGAAGCTCCGGCACCAAACATAGTACCTCCAGAAAAGTACCCAGCAGCAAGCCCCCCTGCGAGACCACTACCTCCTATAACCAAAGCTGAGCAAGTACCTGAACTCATTCCCGCACTCACTAATTCCAACTCATTTGCTTTTAACTCTTCCATTCCAAAATCCTTTTATTATGAACAAAAACTACGTGCCAATGAAGAACCAAAACCAGCACCCCACATTCCACCGCCAGCCATTCCTGCAGGACCAAACATTCCTCCGCCAATAGCCCCGATAGTCCCACCCATCACACCGCCACTAAAAGTCAATACCGCACAAGCTGCACCATCAAGACCGCCATTTACTTGTTCGATTTCATTAACCCTTAATTCTTCGATTTTAGATACTTGCATTATATCTTCCTTAATTTAAACGTCTTTAACGTATGTTTGCCTAAGTACTTACCGTGTCACTCCGACACCGCCAAACCTTAAGCGGCTGTCTTAAGGGGGAGGGTTTCCGTTGCTTACTGGAACGTCTACCATGTATCGTATAATACGTTTTGTATGACACACCGTTACTTCTGAGGCCTCAAAGAAATTTCCTCACCCAACTGAGCAATCAACTTTTGCCGAGCTTCTTGCAAGCACTCAGTCTTTGCACACTCTAATGTTTTGTAGTCGTGATGTTCGGAACCACACCCTTTTACCAACAGGGTATAGTCAATTGCATATATCAATGACTCAGCCTCTTTAACGAGTAATTCTGTATGTTCAACACTAGAAGAAGGATCATCATTTTCAGGACGAACCGAACCTTTTAGCATTGTCCAAGAAATTAGCATGGCTTCTTTTGTATTGACTTTTTTAGCCGCCCATTCTTGAATTAAATTTATGTCACTCGCGTACTCTATTGGTTCCGCTGCGTTAATAGTTGTAGAGTGAACTGATACCACACCCTGATCATTTGTGGCTCTAAAGACAACATGGTAGTGATATTTTTGCATTCTTAATTTCCGATCCGTTGAGTGACAGCCTTTACTAGCTCAATTCCAATCTTGATCAAATGGGTTCTCAGAGCAAAGAGCTCTCTAAAGTAACTAATAAGTTAGAGCTATTTAAACGCGAAAATTATGCCTAACCCTTTCAATGGATTTATCCTGCTCTATACCTCTTAAAACTGCTTGTTCTAAAACGTTGTGGACATGCATAAATAAGCGAACGAATCTAAACATCTGCAACTGGCACTAACTCATTAGTGGGAAAATCAGCTTGAGACATCCGACCATTAGCTTGATATTTACAATTTGTGTGACCTTTTCTAGTCGCTGTTTTATATACACCGTTGCTGGTTCGCATCCCCCCTATTGAAGCAGGACTATTAACTATCAATACGGCATTCACACTTGGATGGGTTACTCTTTGTCCTTTCTTTAAATCAGCCATTAAAAATACTCCTACAATTTTCCGTTATTATTTACATACAAATAATGCAGATGCCTGAACAAGTGCGCCTATACCTATCAAAGATAAAAATAGTGGCAATTGTCTAATTACTGTTATTTGGCTAATTGATAATCTTTGATCAAGCAAGGAAGCGGGATTTTAAGCCCCTCATTCAGCTTACGGATCATGTTAAGGCTTAGCTTGCGTTGGCGGTTTAACACCTCTGACACTCTGCTACGTTGCCCAAAAAACTGCACCATATCGACATCCTCAAGCTCTTGCTGCTCCATCCGAAACTGAATCGCCGCGATTGGATCTGGCGCTTCAATCGGAAAATGAGCGTCCTCAAACGCGCTCACCAGCGTTATCAACACTTCCAGCTCGTCACCCTCTGGCGTGTTAGGTTCAGCATCAAAAAGCTGCTCAATGCGCTTTAAGGCGGCTTCATTATCAGCCACGGTTCTGATCGGTTTAATTTGCATTGCAAACCTCCTAAATTGTGGTTGCATCAACTTTGTCATACTCAGCATGAGAACCAACAAAGCGAACATAGACCATTGCAAACTTGTAATTCACGGCCACAATAAGACGGTACTTATTGCCGTGGATGTTGAATACCACCCTGTTATTGCCAACAAAACTCGCGTTGCGGTACAACGCTTTTATGTCTTGCGGATTTTGCCAGTTCGCGTTTTTAGCTTCCTCGTACCATGACTTGAGCGGTTGCTCACTATCTTGATAAATGGGCTGCTCCCAAAACTCCCGCAAGGCGGCTCTTGAAACAACTCTCATGCAATCCCCTTGTCTATATTTCCCATTATGGGAAACGTATAAACGATAGTCAATAATTAATTTCCCTTTTTGGGAAAATATATTAATTTTTTGATTTTTACCATCAAATCCATTCGATGCTGCACATATCGCGAATCACATGTTGCTGAATCACGACATACCCCAACGTTGTTGATGCTTCTGAATGGCCTAGAACTCGCGCCATTGTCTCTAAACTAACTCCAGACAATACAGAGTTGGTCACTAGGCTTTTACGCCCTGTATGTGACGAACACTGCGGTAATCCGCAACGTTTGTAAACATTACGTATAGCTTGCTCTAGAGCGTCACAGCACCAGTATTCTTTGATAGTTCCATCATCAAGGCGTCTTGGTTTCGGCTGCAATGAATAACTTGATCCACGGTTCGTTAAGATCAGCTTTGAGTCTGGATTAAGCCCTTGGTAATCAGGTGAAGTACCTAACCCCCACTTGTGTTGTATACGGTAGTCAATCCAGTCTTGGATAGCTGTTCTGGCAGTTAGATTGGTTAACCATATCGTGCGGGGCTTGGTATTTTTACAGATCAGGCTCGGCAGGTTTATTTCTTGTCGAAGTAAACCATTGGGGAATAGAACGGTTTTTACATCAAGTCGAGCAATCTCACTCACTCGCATTGCAGCATGGCTAAGGGCTATTGCCCCCACTTTAGCTTGTCCATGCTGCATCAATAGGCATGTTTTCAGAACTCGATTTATTTGGGAGGGTGTTAGTGCGTCAGCGCGGCTCATTGTCTGTATTTCCTCTTTATTTGGGGATATGCAGACAATAGGATTTTTTCACTGCCTAATCAGTTTAACACGGTATTGCGTAAGCCTTTCACGGAAAGCAAAAGCGCCCCGAAGGGCGCTAGTTTTGGAGGACTTGTTCAGAACCCAAGCCGCTCTACGGTAGCTAACAATTCAGCATAAGTGGCGTTTTTAACTTTTTCGTAGAGCGTCTTGGCAGCATCTATTCCCTCGATGTAATCATCAGAATCTATGATCTCATGCGCCAAATGCTCGATAAAAGACGGCTCGATAAATGAGCCAGAAAGCACATTTAACAACACTTGCTTTTCTGCTGACTCTAAGTGAATCCCCGCTTGGAGTTGCAAATATTCGTAGCGATCCCAAATCTGATTT